>DASPQB010000001.1:0-12008 GCA_035625205.1 Nitrospirota bacterium
CTGCATAAAAAAGAGGACAAGGATTAGCGCCCGATTCAAACGGTTGGACAGTATTCCGCGGTTTTCGCTCCGGGGCTTCGAGAGTCTTCAGCTCATGATAGCGTTTCACCAAGATTGAGTATTTTCCTTTTCTCGAACAAACTCCTGTTCAATTGCCCCACCAGAACATTGATACGCTACGCGAGCTGGTACTGCTGCCATAGGTGCGCAGGCAGCTCATCAGTTACCGGTGCTGATCGCCCAGCCAGTTCCCTGAGAAGCCGTCGAGACGTTGTCGGCATGACCGCTCCAGGCATCCCTGTTGACCAGGGTACCACCGTATTCCACTTCAAAATGTACACCTTGTCCCTGCATGCTCCCCATCGCAACACGCTTCATCGAGCACGTTTATTCGAGGCTATTCAAATGCAGGAAAGCCAACGGATGACCATACTGGTGACAGTAGTTATTGCATATATAATTAATATACATATTGTATAAATAATAAACATATCTTGTGCGCTTTCGGGCCATAACTCCTCTTAATTTGGCATTATTCCCGCTGGCATGTATGTTGCATTGATATACAGAGAATCAATGCCGCAGTGTGCGAAAGCATAAAGTGAGTTCATTACTCCCCTTAAGCAACTCTTACTTTATGCCTTCGCCATGCGGCGGCATATTTTTTAAGAGGTGATAAAATGAGCGAAGTCACTGCAGCGCCGGTTTCCATCGATGAGTTGAAACGGGTCGGCATCATCGGCCAGAAGCAGAAAGATTTATTTCTTATACGTCTTCGGACCGTGGGCGGTGAAATGACCGCAGATGAACTGTGTACAGTCGCACAAGTCTCGCAGAAATACGGGAACGGTCGCGTGCATCTTACAACGCGCCAGGCAATCGAGATTCACAACATCCATGTCAATAATCTTCAGGCTGCCCGTGAAGAAATAGAAGAGGGGGGGATCGTGCTAGGCGTATGCGGACCGCGCGGCAGGGGAATCGTGGCCTGCCCAGGAAACGCGACGTGCACTTCTGGTCTTATCGAGACGAAGGAACTGGCCGCTTACTTCGATGAGGCCTATCTGCGGATGCCCGCTCCGCACAAGTTCAAGATTGGCATCTCCGGCTGTCCGAACAATTGTTCAAAGCCGATTGAGAATGACATAGGCATCATGGGCGGCGTGCTACCGGGATGGGGCAAGGAAACCTGCACTGCTTGTAAGCTCTGCATAAACATTTGTCCAACGAGTGCAATCGAGCAACAGGGTGAAGTGTATGTCCTCGACAGCGAAAAGTGCATCCTGTGCGGGCTTTGCATCCGTAACTGCCCCTCATCGGCATGGACCGCACAGAAGACTGGCTACACGCTCTATTTGGGCGGGACCATGGGAAAGAAGCCACGTCTTGGGACCAAGACAAAAGTTTTGATCGAATCGAAGGAAGAGCTCGCCGCATTGGTACGCAGAGCGTTCGACTTTTACGTTGCCCATGGAAAGAAGAAAGAACGTTTCGGCCACACTCTCGACAGGATCGGAGTAAGTGAAGCACTTGCCCAAATCTTTTTAAACAAGGTCGAGAAATCGGCGGCTGCCACGGATTTTACGTCAACATCACCCATAAAAAGGAACCTTCTCGACCTGAGGGGCGTCTGCTGTCCTATGAATTTCGTGAAAGCCAAACTTGCGATGGACAAGATCAAGAATGGCGAAACGATGGAGATTTATCTTGATGATGGAGAGCCGATTGTAAATGTAACACGCAGCCTCAAAGACGAGGGACACCGGGTGTTGAGCGTAGTGCCGGAGGACGCATTTTTCAAGGTGCTGGTTGAGAAAAAAACTGACTAAGCTCCTTGCCGTGTGAATGGGCCGTGATTCATACAGAGAGCTTTTGAAGGCGTTACCATACAGTTTGCCCTGCTGCTCGGGGCGGGAGGCTGGTGCAGACGGTCAGACAGTGACATTTTCGTATCGCGGTTAGGACTCTTATACGGTATGATCCTCTGCGCAGAGTGAGCAATTAGAGAATGCGGCGCCATTTCCACGACGTCTGGCTTTGCCAGGAGAATGCTAGCAATGGCCAAATCGTCGATGAAGAGATGGCATACTATTTATCATTGAGCCGATGCTCAGTATAGAAGGGAAGTGCAATGATGAACATTTACTCTGATATAACGAAAACAATCGGTCATACGCCGCTGGTCAGGATCAACAGGCTCGGTTCAGGGTTACCGGGACAAATCGTTGCGAAATTGGAAAAGGCCAATCCCATGGCGAGTGTCAAGGACAGGATCGGCTTATCCATGATCGAAGCAGCTGAGCGATCGGGCCTCATAGACAAGAACACGGTCATCATCGAGCCCACAAGCGGGAATACCGGCATCGCGCTTGCGTATGTCTGCGCAGTCAAGGGATTTCGCCTGATTCTTACCATGCCTGAAACCATGAGTAGGGAGCGCCGGGCGCTCTTGAGAATCCTTGGCGCAGAACTCGTCTTGACAGAAGGCAGCAAAGGGATGAAAGGAGCTATCGAGAAGGCCGAGGAACTTGCGCAGGAAAAGAAAGGTACATTCATTCCTCAGCAGTTCAAGAATGAGGCAAATGTCGACATCCACCGGAGAACGACGGCGCTGGAGATATGGAACGATACGGATGGAAAAGCCGACATCCTCGTGGCGGGTGTTGGAACGGGCGGAACCATTACCGGTGTTTCGCAGGTACTAAAACAGAAGAAACCCGCTTTCAAATCAATCGCCGTAGAACCGAAGGACTCGCCGGTGCTCTCTGGCGGTAAATCCGGTCCTCACAAGATCCAGGGCATCGGTGCAGGATTTGTCCCCGACATTTTTCGTCGGGACCTTATTGACGAAATCATCCAGGTAACCAATGAGGATGCAGGAGCTTTTGCGAAACGAGCGGCGAAGGAAGAGGGACTTCTGGTCGGTATATCCTCGGGCGCCGCGCTGTGTGCTGCCCTTGAAGTTGCAAATAGGGCAGAAAACAAGGGGAAACTCATTGTCGTTGTTCTGCCTGACACGGGAGAGCGGTATCTTTCTACCTGGCTCTTTCAAGAATACATGGTCTAACCAGAACAAACAGGAATTTCAAGACGTTCCGCGCAAAGACGCCAAGGGTGCCGCGGTTTTAAACCAGATGAAATATATAGTCTGAAAACAATGTGGTTCCCGATTTGAAAAATGAGCTCGGGATAGCGACGGAAGTCGTCTCACATCTGCTATACTATAACCAATGAGCCTTGTTTTATCGTTGCTTCTCGGTAACGATATTCATTGTCATCAACTATGTGGGACTATACCGATAAAGTTAAACAAGCCTTCCTGCACCCGAAAAATGCCGGCGAAATTGAGAACCCCGATGCCGTAGGAGAGGTTGGCAGCATCCTCTGCGGCGATGCTCTTAAACTGACCCTTCGGATCGACAAGAACACTGGGAAGATTGTTGATGCCAAATTCCAGACCTTCGGCTGTGCTTCGGCCATTGCAAGTTCGTCAGTCCTGACCGAACTTATCAAAGGGAAAACAATAGATGAGGCGCTTATGATCAACAACCAGGATATCGCCCGTTATCTGGGAGGGTTGCCGAAAGAAAAGATGCATTGCTCGGTCATGGGCAAGGAGGCGCTCGAAGCAGCCATTGCCAATTACCGGGGAGAGAAAAAACCGGTGGAGGTCGAAGGGGAAATTATCTGCAAGTGCTTCGAGGTCACTGAAGAAAAGATACGGAAAGTCGCCCTAGAAAACCATCTCACAACGGTCGAGGATGTCACCAATTTCACGAAGGCCGGCGGAGGGTGTGGCAGCTGCATTCCCACAATCGAGGCGATCCTGAAAGACCTTTGGTCCTCGTCGACCGCGCAGGAACTTCCGAAGTCTTCGAAACGCATGACCAATCTCCGGAAGATCGAACTCATCAAGGAGGTTCTGGAGCAGGAGGTCCGTCCCCGACTCCAAGCCGATGGCGGCGATATTGAACTGAGGGATATCGTAGGAAATCGCGTCATTGTCTCGTTCCGCGCCATGTGTGTTGGCTGTCCCATGGGAAATATAACGATTCAGGGGATTCAGGACAAATTGAGAGAGCTGGTGAGCACCGATATTCTGGTCGAGGAAGAATGAAAACGATATATCTTGACAACAATGCTACAACCGCTGTTGCTCCCGAGGTCCTCGAAACGATGCTGCCCTACTTCCGCGACCTCTACGGAAACCCTTCAAGCATGCACACCTTCGGCGGCCAGATCCATCGCAGGATCGAGGATGCACGCACTCAGGTTGCCGCGCTGATAGGCGCGGAGGCCGAGGAAATTGTATTCACGAGCTGCGGAAGCGAAAGCGATAACACCGCATTGATGAGCGCGGTTGAGTCCTTCCCGCATAAGCGACACGTCATTACGACCAGGGTAGAGCATCCGGCAATCCTGAACTTCGCGCGCTATCTTTCCCGGAAAGGCCTACGAGTTACCTACCTGCCCGTGGACGGTTACGGAAGGCTCGATCGCGATGCATTCCTGAGAACTCTCGATGACGACACGGCGATCGTCTCAATCATGTATGCGAACAATGAAACGGGCGTAATTTTCCCGATTGCCGAGTTGGGGGAGGTCCTGCGGGAGAGGGGAATCCTTTTCCATACCGACGCGGTCCAAGCAGGCGGAAAACTTCCTCTCGATGTGGGTAAACTGCCTGTGGACATGCTTTCGCTGTCTGGACATAAGATTCACGCTCCCAAAGGAGTCGGGGCGCTCTATATAAGGAAAGGAACGCGCTTCCATCCCTACCTAATTGGTGGGCACCAAGAGCATGGGAGAAGGGCAGGCACCGAGAATGTGGCGCCAATCATTGGTATGGGCAAGGCCTGCGAACTTGCCCGAGAACATCTCGATGACGAAGCGAAACGCCTAAAAGTGCTCAGGGACAAACTGGAGCAGGCTCTGCTGCGCACCTGCCCTGATGCTCGCGTGAACGGTGACACGCACAACCGTCTTCCGAATACGTCCAACATCAGCTTTGAATACGTCGAGGGCGAGGCAATTCTGCTCAGGCTTGATGAATATGGTATTTGCGCATCGTCGGGTTCCGCCTGCTCGTCGGGCTCTCTTGAGCCGAGCCATGTACTTCGCGCCATGGGTATCCCTTTCACCGCCGTCCACGGCTCCATCCGCTTCTCGCTCAGCCGATACACAACTGAAGCGGAAATTGACCGTGTAGCGGAAATTCTGCCGGGCATCATCGGCGAGCTGCGTGAACTCTCGCCTTACGGACGCGAAAGATTCCTGAACCGCGCTGAGGCGCAGTGCCGGACCTCCTGATCATGGTATATGTCACTTCAATAGTTTTAAAGCAAGGAAATCAAGGTTGATTCTGAGAAGGATGAAAATGCATTCGGTATGCTCTGCTTGTTTGTATAATGCTCGTCCCGCGACAATGAAGGCTATCCTCGCTATAACACTTTCCCCATGAGCACTTCACTGATAAAATTTCTTCCCATCCGTATCCTGTTCTGTCGAACTCCTTCCTCGGCGAAGCCGGCCTTCTTGAACATACTGAGGGAGCGCTGATTAGTCGTGAAGATATTTGCTTCGAGTTTTTTGTACCCTCGCTCGATTGCCCATTCTATCGAATAGTTAAGAAGGTTAGCCCCTATGCCGAGCCCCCGGAACCTCTCTTTCAGGTGAAGCCCTATGTGCAGAATGTGATCTGTTTCCGGCCTCATCCCGGCGTCTGCCTGCAACGCTGCTAGACAACCGACAACCTCATCACCAGCGGAGGCAACGATGAGAAGGTTCCTGGTGCTGTCCAGTTCGCTGATATATTCTCTCTCTGACGCAGAACTCTTTCCGTATTGCTCCATGAGGACATAACTCCGCTCATTTGCATTTGATCGCACGGTGTCAATGATGGCACAAGAATCGTCAGGCTGCGCGGGTCTGATCGTTATTTCCGAACCATCCTTTGCGACGAACTGCCTGATCGTTTGCATGGTCCCCTCCTTATCCAACCTCTATGAACTTAATTATATACCGGAATTGCAGCCACCACAATATGTCATGAAAAAATAGTGATCAAACCTTGGATACCAATTTCTCAGATCGTTTGTGTTAAATTACTGGTCGGGAAGCAATACTATTTCGGGCAGCCTCATTGGCTGGTCGGAAGGGAATTTATGAGGGTAGGCTCTCAACAAGCATGGTGTGCGGTATGGGTCAAAGATCGTGACAGGGTCGGGCGTTGAAAACAACTCCCGACCCGTCATGGTCGGTTATCCCTTCTTACGGTTTCTTTTCTTCCAGTTTCTCCGCTTCTACCTTGTCTTCTTCTTTCTCAGACATGGCTTTCTTGAATCCCCGGATACTTTTTCCGAGGCTTTCCCCGAGAGCCGGCAATTTCCCCGGACCGAAGATGATCAAGACGATTACGAGAATCAGAAGCAGATGCATCGGCTGAAATAGTCCTCTACCCATTTTAAGACCTCCAATAGTCAGGCTACTTTTTTATTTCGCGAGAAGATCGCGTCTTTTTTTTCAACGACATTAAAATAAACAACGCCATGATCACGATCCAGACAAATTTTAAGGTTAAGAGGGTGAACGATAAGTAGATGAATTGCTTTATCGATTTTAACACTAAACTTGCAGCGACGATTAGACCGCCGATAAGTAATATTTTATCAAATTTCATAATGGTTAAAAGTACGGATACACTGTAAATCATTTTGTTTCGCACTGCAACCTTTTTTTTGCCGGTCCTGACACCTGATGCGCGGGACGGGATCCTATCAAGGTTAATCTTTGCCAGCGCAGAAGAAGGGATCGGGCATTGGAAAATTCTTGCAGTAAATAACATTCATCCAAAATATTGTGTTAATACACTGTCACTTGCTTTCCATTGCATATTTCTTGAGATTTCTCCGAGGTGAAATTCGGTCCAGCCAGAGCATCATGAACTTAAGAGTAAAGCACTATATTCTAAATTAAAAGCACGTCTGCGTTGTAATAGCAAAGGAGAATTGCACGAGCCAGATCAGCAATGTGAGCCCAGAAGCCTGAGCCGTCGCAAACTCTGCTGCCGCACATTCAAAAATAAGAAGCAGTTACTAGGATCAAGAGGGCCCTGTTCGGGGAACTTCTACCCTCAGGCCGGCGATGATATCAAAAGCTGTTCTGGATGATTGACTTTCGTTTATAAATTGACAGTATCATGCAAGGTCGGTATAATATCGGTACTGGAAGGAGGGTGTTGCCCATGTTTGAAGGCCTGTTTCAACCCATGCATCTGATTCTTATCCTGCTCATTGTGCTCATTATCTTCGGCCCGGGTAAACTTCCCGAACTGGGGGAAGGGCTCGGGAAAAGCATCAAAGCGTTTAAAAAGGCCATGAAGGACGAGAAGAGCGAAACGCCGCCACCCATCGAGCATAAGGAAGAAAAAAAGACGTAGGAAAGTGCCCCGGTATAGACTTTCTTCTTGCATCGTATGCGAACCAATGACACGGGTTGAGATATTGTACCTCAGCCCGTGTCTTTTTTGTTTAGTTTCTCATCTGCTTGTGATAAAAACTCTGTGCACCTAAACAGAATATCGGTAGATCCACTTACCAAGTCACTGTAAAAGACCCTTCGTTTATCCCTCTGTGTGGTCAGTGATAGAAGAAATAGTTCAAGTGCCGCGTTTTTTCAATTGTGAACGTCGCTTAAAAAAGCTTCAAATTGAACTTGAATGAGAAGCTTTTCACTCAGAAGCATATTTTGATGAAGGGAAATAGTATTACAGATATGATTATGTATTCACCAGGTCGATACATTGTACGGTGGATTACTCCAATAACGCATCTTTCACTCCGCTACCTGCTTTTAACGAATACGGAGAATAACATTGCCAATACCAACTCTGTTGTCTCCGGGCCTCTTGAAACCACCATGCACGATTTCACTCCGTCACGCGTTATGGCAATACTATCCCGGTTTGAACAACAGATCCCGCTGAGCTTTCGCACGAGGTGGTGGACATGGTTTCCGCAGAGGCCGGCTTGAGGATAAAAAAACTCCGTTTTGAAACCGTGCAAAAATGCATTAGAGCGTCATCGAAGTGATTGCATAGGTTAGCGAGAGTGATTGCCGTCAACGTGGAAGGGGTTAGAGCGGCAGCTTCTTTGTCTCCTCGATGACCGGGGAAGCTTCTACCATACTTAAAGACTGTAGCCGGTCACTGAATTTTTCCAATCTCTTGTCCGCATCGTCGTACTTCGACTTCGTATTCGCCAAATGCTTTCCCACCAGCTCAAAGTCAGCCTTGAACTTTTCAAAATCACCGGACAGTCTCTCAAGGCTTTTTAGAATTTCCTGAGCCTGTTCTTCGACGTGCATTCCTTTGAGACCGAGCAGGATGGTTTGGAGATAGGCATAGAAACTGTTCGGCGATACGGGGATAACGCGCTTCGTAAACGCATAGTTCAACAACGCCTTCTCCGTGTCCGCTGAATCGTCTTTGATAATGATCTCGTAATAGACATTTTCAGCCGGGATGTACATGAGTGCAAAGTCCAAGGTCCCTTCGTCGGGCAGGATGTACTTGCCTGCAATGGCATCGACATGTTTTTTTACATCGCTAATGAATCTTTTTTTTGCTACCTTGCGTTCGTCTTCCGAGACCGTCTCCACGACGCGTTTGAAATTTTCCAGAGGAAACTTGGAGTCAATTGGCACGAGGTTCTGGCCGAGCCTGATTACGGCGTCCACAACTTCTCCGCTCTTGAAACGGTGCTGGAGCGAGTAGTGCGCTGGTGGAAATATCTGCGCGAGCAGGTCACCCAGGAACAGTTCCCCCAGCCCTCCGCGAAGTTTCGGTGACCGCAGGATCTGCTGCAGGCTTGCGATGTCTTTCCCCACGTCGAACACCTGTTTCGTGGCCTCAGAGAGGCTGCCGAGCCCCTTGCTTACGTCCTGGACCACGCGCGCAGCGTTATCGAGCCGCGTATTCAGATCCCCCGTCGATTTCTGGAGCTGCTGCGTCACCTGGTTCAGCTGGGAGTTCAATTGGACCGTGATATGACCTAGTTGCTGGTTCACGTTCTCCTGGCTTTTGAGCATGGCCTCCGTCAGCTGGCCGCGGAGGGATTGCACTTCCTGCTGGAGCATTACGACTGTAGGATCGGTCGTCTTTTTCTGTGACTGGAGTGCGAGCCAGAGGAGGATAAGGATGTTAGCCGTCAGGAATATGAAGAGGGCAGTGAACATGTGAGTTCGGAGTATAAATTGGCGTGACTAGTATCGCGTTCGATCCCTGAAAAAGTTTAATCCGGCTTCTGATCCGTTACGGTATTTCCAGCATCCTGTCCAGCGACCGCTTGGCTGGGATGCGGATGTCTTCCGGCACTTTGATCACATACTGCATTTTTTCCATTGCTGAGAGCACACTTTCGAGCCTGGTCCGTTTCATGTTGGGGCAGATCATTTCATTGTTCAATACATAGAACCGTTTCTCAGGGCTTTCCTTTTTGAGACGATGGAGGATGCCTTCTTCGGTGCCGATAATGAATTCTTTATGATTTGACTCTTTGCAGAAACGGAGCATGCCCGAGGTGCTCGTGATCAGATCGGCCATGTCCTGTACCTCAGGCGGGCATTCAGGATGGACGACCAGGGCCGCATCGGGGTGTGCAGCTTTAGCGCGTTTTACATCGTCGACATCAAGATGAGCATGGTGCACGTTGCAGAACCCGTCCCAGGAGATGATTTTCTTTTTTGTTCGCTTCGCCGCATAGGCAGAGAGGTTGCGGTCGGGGATGCATATGATTGTATCTGCTTTCAAGGACTCGACGACCTTAACGACATTGGATGATGTGCAGCAGATATCGCTCTCGGCTTTTACTGCCGCCGATGTATTCACGTAAGCTACGACGGGTACGCCGGGATAATTCCTCTTCATGTCCAGGAGCGTGAAATCATCGGCAAACTGAAATGTAATGCCCATGATGTCCGTGTACAGGTCTCTCCTCGTCTTGCGCGGGCCTTTAACCGTCACCATGTCTGCCATTGGACAACCGGCACTTAATTCGGGGAGCAAAACGGTCTTGTCGGGGGATAGGATAGATGCGCTTTCGGCCATGAAATGCACGCCGCAGAACACGATCACCTTGAAGTCCGTCTTCGCTGCTGCGCGCGCCAATTCGAGGGAATCGCCAGTGATATCAGCTATGTCCTGCACTTCGGGACGCTGATAGTTGTGCGCAAGGATGACGGCATTCAGGTCTTTTTTCAGTTTGCGTATTTTATCGAAGAGGGTGTCTCTATCCGACGTTTGCACAGTCATACGTACGCTGATAATACCGATAATCGCTGCCGCTTGTCAAATGGAAAGTATGGAAGAGTTCATGGTTGAGCAGGCGTTGCGCATCCGCCCGTGGGGACAGCGTTTTTTCTCCGGTTCCCAATTCTCTTCTGAGAAAATCTGCAAAAATATTTCTTGATTCCCGGCTTTTCTGTTGCGCATAGCATGCATTTCGGGTATTCTATCCTCCATGGTTGAAGAAAAAGCATTTAAATCAGGCTTCGTCTCGATCATCGGCAGGCCAAACGTGGGTAAGTCTACGCTTCTAAATGCACTTCTCGGGGAGAAGATCGCGATTATCTCCGACAAGCCCCAGACAACAAGGAACCGCATCCTCGGCATCGTGAACAAGCCGGGGGCGCAGATCGTGTTCATGGATACGCCGGGCATCCACAAACCTATGCATAAGATGAACGAGTTCATGGTGCAGACCGCGTTGCGGACGTACAACGAGGTCGATATCATTCTCATGCTTGCTGAGGCAACCACGCCACCCGGGTCGGGAGACCAGTTCATCATCCAGACCCTCTCCAAGGTGAAAACGCCTGTCTTCCTTCTGATCAACAAAATAGATATCATCAATAAAGAGGCGCTCTTGCCGCTGATCCAGCAATTCGACAAGCTCTATCATTTTTCCGAGATCATCCCTATTTCCGCGCTCAAGAAGGATCTCCACGGCCTCCTCGATGCCATCCTGAAGCGTCTTCCACAGGGGCCGCAGTATTTCCCTGACGATCAGCTGACGGACCAGCCTGAACGGTTCGTGGTGGCCGAGATCATCCGTGAAAAGATTTTCGAACTCACGAAAGAGGAGATCCCTTATTCCTCAGCGGTCGTCATCGAGGAAATGAAAGAGGATCCGGAGATAACGCATGTCCACGCGGTTGTGATCGTTGAACGCGACTCCCAGAAGGGCATCCTCATCGGCAGGGGTGGCAGCATGCTGAAGCAGATCGGAACACACGCCCGACAGGATGCGGAGAGGCTGCTCGGAACAAAGATATTTCTAAAACTCTATGTCAAGGTCAAAAAGGGGTGGCGAGAAGACGAGCGGATGCTCAAGGATGTCGGGATACTGACAGAAAGAGACTGAAATTGCGGCAGGCAGCGTAATTGAGGAGAAACTATGCACGAAATTATCTATTGGCTGGTACAAACCATTGGCGCCCTGGGCTATCCCGGAATCTTCCTGCTCATGGCAATGGAGAGCTCGGTTATTCCAATTCCGAGCGAGCTGGTGATGCCGCCCGCTGGGTACCTTTCCCAACAGGGACAGCTGAACATGACGATCGTCATCCTGTGTGGCACGGCTGGCAGCGTCGTCGGTGCCTACGCAAACTATTTCGCAGCACACTACCTTGGACGGCCGCTTATACTGAAATATGGTAAATATGTCTGGATCACAGAGGAAAAGTTCTCCAAAGTGGAGCGCTTTTTTAAAGACCATGGCGAGATATCGACTTTCATTGCCAGGCTCCTACCCGTCGTAAGACACCTGATATCGCTCCCTGCGGGTCTCGTGGGCATGAACCACCTTAAGTTCTCGCTCTACACGATGCTCGGCGCAGGCATCTGGGTCACCGTGCTCTCGTGCATCGGTTATTTCATCGGCGCGAATCAGGATCTAATCATGAAGTATTCTCACAAGGCTCTCATTGGTGTGCTGATTGCGAGTGCAGGC
>DASPQB010000002.1:0-20311 GCA_035625205.1 Nitrospirota bacterium
GAGCGGATTCAAAGGCAAGAGCATGAAGTCGGTAGCCTTCGATGTGGCCGAAGGCTACGTTGCGGTGAACCCGCTGTTCCTCAAGAAATTCGACAAGGATATGATCAAGGAACTGTACGAGAACCTGAACAGGGCGCTCACCGCAACTCGGATTGAAAAGGTTGTGCTGAGCGACCAGGCGGCATTGCGGACGAGGAACATGAAACTCCAGCGATTGCACAACGCCATGATCATCCTCCGAAATACCGCCCGGGAGAAAAGAATCCCACTTTAAATAATAAAGGGACAGCCGATGTGCCAGCTGTCCCTCGTCCCTTCTGGTACGCTCTCGTTTCAGTAAACCCTATACTGCTATACTGTATCTCTTCTTAAAGTCCTCAGGAGAAAGTTTCGTCACTAAAGCGAGCCTTGCGAGCGCCTCGCCCTCCAGGTCCTCCTGTTCGAGCCTGATCATATAGCGCCGTGCCATGTGGTAATCATCGGAATTTATGTCCACGGTGCGGATTTTCGTTTTCCCCGTTTTGGGGTCGAGGAGGTCGGCAAATTTGATCGGATGGCAGACGCCGTCCTTCAGCATGATCATGGCGCCTGAGCCATCACCGATTAGGAACCTCACCGCGCTGAAGCCGAGATACCGCGTGTATTCACGGTCGGAAGAAAGAGGCGGCTGGCAACGCAGCTCGTAGCCGATGTCCTTGGCGATGATTGTGGTTTTGACACCAACAGTCTCGAGGCTCGCAGACACGTGCTTTTTAAGCATATCGCCGATGGGAATCTCAGCCAGGCGGATGTTGCCGTGGTCGTCCCGAGGCACGTCTTTGAGGAAGGTCAACTCTTCTGTATCAAACCGGGTTGCAACGCCTTCTGCGATGACGGCAACCCCATGGTTCCGGCCGTAGGCGAGGCGCTTGATAATGGCGCCTTCGAGGATCGAAACCACCTTGTTTAGCGATATCTTGTTGCCGAGCTCTTCCGGGATGAGGGTCAATGTTGCGCCGGCACCCATGCCCATGCCGAGCGCCAGGTGGCCCGCGGAGCGGCCCATGGCTATAATGAAGTACCACCGTCCTGCCGTACGCGCGTCCTCCATGATGTTTTCGACGAGTTGTGCACCGAGCGAACGCGCGGTCTCAAAGCCGAAGGTCGGAACTCCGTATGGGAGCGGCAGATCATTGTCGATGGTTTTCGGGACATGGCAAACTGAAATTGCTCCATGCGCCTCCTGTTCGACGCGCGTCGCTGTGAATGCCGTGTCGTCTCCGCCGATGGTCACGAGATACTTGATGCCGAGGGCGGTTAGGGTTTTGATGACGTTTGCCATTTTTTCAGGGCTCTTGGTCGGGTTCTCGCGGGACGTGCCGATGATCGAACCACCGCGCAGATGGATACGCGAAATCTCCGCGTTTCCCAGTTGGAGCACATGGTTCGTATCCCCCTTGGACAGCCACTTGAAGCCATCATGGACTCCGATCACCTCCAGGCCCTGCTTGACCGCCTCGTAGGTCACGGCACTGATCACACCGTTAATCCCCGGAGCCGGACCTCCACCGACAACTATTGCAAGCTTACCCGCCATAACCGCCTCCTGATAGTTTCAATATCAATTGACTATAACTCTGCATCCGTTCGCGCACCGCGCAACTGTAACAAAATGAGGACCGCTTGTCAACATGAAACAGGTCATAGGACACAGGCCATAGCGATCATGGGTTTGAGCTGAATGCGGCATCCGAAAGTCAGGTTGTCGTTTTCGGCGCGGCACGGCAAGATTGATACTTGAAAAAAAAATCCAAAAGTGTATACTCGGCACAATTCGATAAATGCCAGAAGGAGGTGAGGCCATGCTCGCAATGGAGTAATTTATTTTCAGATCCAGGAAGTCAGGGAAGAGGAGTGAGAATCTCCCGCTGCCCCGCAGCCGTGAAGGGAACGAAAGCCCGGATACAAGCCACTGTCATGAGTAACATCATGATGGGAAGGCGGGTGAGTAGGATTGAGCCCCAAGCCGGAAGACCTGAAACAAAAAATTCCCGCGGGAGGAGTTACAGCATGAACTACCGGTATTTCATCCATCACGACTGCAGCTTTTATCCATGCCACGATCTTAAGGAGTGGAAGTCATGTCTTTTTTGCTGGTGTCCGCTCTACTTGCTCGACTGTGGAGGTGATTACAGCTTCAAAAAAGGCATCAAGGACTGCTCCAACTGCATTATCCCCCATATTGAGGAAGGATACGATTACATCCTCGAAGGAGTGACCAGCAAGATATATCGAAAATGATACCATGAGTTCGCCTCCCTCTCCTGATTCGACACCGTTAATGCTGTTTCACAAGCCCTTTGCCTTCTTCTGGTGCGCCCGGGTCTCGACCATGCTCGCCTTCCAAATGCAGGCGGTCGCCGTAGGCTGGCAGATCTATGCTCTCACAAACAGCGCGCTATATCTTGGCTTCGTCGGTCTCGCTCAGTTTCTGCCCATGTTCTTCTTAACGCTCGCTGTGGGACATGTCGCAGACCGATATGATAGGCGCAAAGTCGCTCGTCTTTGCCAGATCGTGGAGGGGATCGCCGCGATCATGCTGGCATGGGGAAGCCACGGCGGCTGGCAGAGCAAAGAAAGTATCCTGCTCATCATGGTCGTTGTCGGAGCTGCGCACGCCTTCGAGGGGCCTACGATGCAGGCACTGCTACCAGGATTGGTGCCGGTCCCGTTCATACCGCGCGCAGCCGCCTGGTCAGCGTCAGCGATGCAGACCGCAAGTATTCTCGGACCGGCCCTCGGCGGGCTTTTATATGCTGCCGGCGCAACCGTAGTCTACGCAGTAGCCAGTATCCTGTTCCTGGCTGCAAGCCTTTTCCTTTTCCTGGTTCGTGTCGAACGTTTCGATAAGAAACACGAGCCTATCGGCCTCGAGTCGATGTTCGCCGGCATTGCCTTCATCCGCAGCCGCCCGGACATTCTGGGTGCCATATCCATTGACCTTTTTGCGGTATTGCTTGGTGGGGCGACAGCTCTGCTGCCAATCTATGCCCGGGACATTCTGATGACCGGGCCGTGGGGTTTGGGTCTGTTGCGCTCGGCGCCGGCTATCGGCGCGCTGGTGATGTCCCTTGCTCTCGCAGGCCGCCCGCTCAGGCGCCGCGTAGGAAGAACCATGTTTGGCGCCGTGACCGTCTTTGGAATCGCCACTATCGTCTTCGGCCTCTCGTCCTCATTTCCCCTGTCTCTTGTATCGCTCGCGGTACTGGGTGCTGCCGACGTCATCAGCGTTGTCATCCGGCATTCGCTTGTTCAAATCGAGACCCCTGACGACATGCGGGGCAGGGTGAGCGCCGTGAACTCCCTGTTCATAGGGACATCGAACCAGCTTGGAGAGTTTGAGTCAGGCGTGACTGCAGCCTGGTTCGGCGTCGTGCCTGCCGTACTGATCGGCGGCATCGGCACGATCATCGTCGTTATAATGGCGATGCGTCTTTTCCCGCAACTTGCGATGACCGATACTCTGGTCAGGCCAGACGGTTGATGACTTTTTTAAAATATTTGGAGGATAACATCGGCCTCTTGAGCCGTATAAACGAAGGAGTTCTGCGAAGAGAAATGGGGGGAAAGGAAGTGAAGATTCTTCGTAGATCTTACCGCTGCCGCTGCTGATTCCCTCTTTGGCATGACGTGTTATTGCCAGCGATAACGAACACAATTTTAATGAGAATCAACTCTTCCGGCAAGCATACAATCTCGCAAATAGGTCATCCACTTCTCAATGAACTTTACCGACGAACACAACGCTCAACGTGATACTAATGTACGCAACACCGGCAAAAAACACAAGAATGCTCCACTTATTTGTCTGAGAAACCCTACCAGCTCTGTACAAAGCATATCCGATTGCCAGATTGAATAATGCCCATAGAACATTTACTGTAGGTGACGATAAGCCTTTCCCTGGCGGATTTGCAAAAGGGGTTGGAAAACTGTTGCCAGAAATACCATTCACGAAGTGGGGAACGGCATTGGCTAGCAAGAGACCTGCAAAAAAACAAGCGATATAACGGTACCATTTCATAGCATTTCCCCCTGGGAAGATAGATTGTCTAGATAGCCTACTACGTTCTTTGCAATCTGCTGTTACTCTTCAACTTTGGCAAGCTGCAACCGCGTTAAGCCTGGTAGGACGGTGTTTCTCAACCGAGCCCGCCACAGAACTGAACTTGCCATAAGAGTGGAATCCTGAGGGGGACCATTCAACTTTCATTCATTATACCAGAAATGTTAATGCTTGCTCGTCTATGATCAAAGCAGTATTTAATTTATTGCTTCGAAACCCGCGCCTTATGTCTCTGCCTTGCGCCAGTTATCTGCAATTCGAAATCTGATAATTTGGATAACATAAATTGAAATAGAGACGAGGCAAAATAAGCAAAAATGGCTATTGAAGTACAGCCTGCAGCGGGACGGGGTTTTACAGCGTTGATAGTCAAGACTTCGGAAGACAATATGCTTGTTTAATCCTCCCGCTAATTTTACGCAATCCTTACTTTACTTCTTTAAATCAATCGCGTTGAGTAGTTCTCGGGTTGTCACCACAGTAGCCTGCCAGGGGAAAACCTTATCCATCAAGACCCTGTTCACTTCTGCATCTCGGTCCGCGCAGGCATCTGATATGGCGATGAGCGAGTAGTCCAGATCAGCGGCCCCGCATATCGTGGAAAGGACCGCGCCGATCGTCGAAATGCCCGGCAATACAAGAGTGTTGATTTTTTTTCGCGTAGAATCGTTTCCAATTCTGTAGTGGAAAAAGCTCCTACACGGCGCTTTGTGACCACGATATCGCCCTGCTGCGGTGCAACCCTGTCATGGATTTTGGATCCGAATGTTCCTTCTTGCAGGCATCCTAAGTCTTTTAAACTGCTAAAGAGCTTGTTGTACAGATTGCTCTTAGGATAACCGTCACGAAAGCGTACGACCACATGGATAATGGGCAGGTGGGCTTCCCGCGCCTGCTTAAGGATAGTACTTGCCCTCTCTAGCAGGGGTACTTGCACATTCTCAGGTAGCGTGCTTACGATTTCATTCTGATAGTCATGATCAATACTGCCGTTCTCGATCTGTCTATAGTTAGTACCGGAGCGATCATTACCGTTGTTGTGGCACCATGAACATTAGATTCCACTACGACGGAGCCTATCAGGGTGTCCTGTTTGTCTGCTGCGGAGAGCGACGTTCCCGATAGAAACAGAGATACAACCAACAGCGAGATGAAAACAATGGTGCGCATGTATGATGCCATTATTTGCGAAACAAGAACTAGAATAATGTTTATACTGAGGTCAAAGTGCCATGTGAATATCGCGTCTCACAGTTATTAACGGCTATAGACAATTTGGTCAGTGATCGTATTTGTGAGTGTATAATCGAAATCTATATTTTGACCATTGACGTCAGATGTTCAACTTCCTTAAAGAGGACGTCACCGTTGTCGTACGGTGACGTCACTAGCAAATTAATTCAGGTTATATTTTTTGAGGTACGTATTGAAGCGCATATGTATCGCAATTTCTAAACCTACAGAATATCTGATGGTATCGTGTATGAGAGTGCCTAGCATATTCTGATAAGTACAAATGGAAAGTAAAAAAAGATGCTGTCCACACCTTGATTTGCCGGGGTCAACTCGTTGTTCACGGGACTGAGGATGTGTTCCTATCTTCTGGTATTTATCCCACTAAAGGACCTGCACCACACATAATCGATGGTATCGACTTTTCCGCCATGCAGGAGGATGTCCATTTGTCCCGCATCGCTTACCTGTCTACACTTCATTTCCCGGCCTATGTCTGGTCGCTCAAAATGGTTCGTGATGAAGAGGATATCCTCGCCAAAGGGAGATCCCGAATACCAAGTCGTAAACCGTTCATCATCATTGCCGAGCAGGAATACGGCACTCTTGTAAGGAATATTGTAGTACATCGTTCGACTGACATAGGTCCAGTTCGTGACAGCAAGCGCCTTCCTGGGAGATGCATCCAGGGCCAGGATTTTATTTGCCCGCATTACTATGTCCGGCATCCCGTAAACATCCCGGAACGGGGACGTATAATCGGGAAAACGAAATGCCTTGAATGCAAGTTCTGACTGCAGAAGCAGGGCAATGAGGATGCTGAATCCGAGCGAAAAGACAAGGATGCCCTGTTTCATCCTTATGGAACTCTGGTCCAGGAAGGCGATTCCCAGAGGGATAAAGAGTGCATAAAAAACAGCCGACCAGTGTGGTAAGGCGAATTTGAACAACGAAGAATAGAGAAAAAACAGGAGGATAGACGCGCCGATGAGCGCAGCCAGAATCAAGGCATCCTGGCGGCTTCTGAACGCCTTGTAGAGCCCGTAAAAAGCGAGACAGAAGAGCGGAGGGCTGTACGCACCAAATTGAGCTCCGAGACCCTGGAAAAATTTGATGAAGTTCGGTATGTGCCCCCCGACTACATGGCCGCTCTGGTAACGGAAGCTTATAAAGTCAGTGTGGATATTCCAGTAAATTACCGGCGAAATGACGACCAGGGCGACAAAGGTAGATATGAGGATTCGGGGATTCAAAAGAATGTCATACCGTTTCCTGATCAATGCGTAGATCAGGATGGCCGGCACGAAGAGTATGCTCGTGTACTTGGCAAGCCCGGCAAGGCCGAGCACCAGCCCCAGGAGAATGAAGTTCTTCATCCCGGGGGAATGTCCGAGCCGCAAGACGGTGAAGATGAGTGCGAACGTGATTGGTAAAAGCAGAGACTCCGGCAGCAGCATCAGTCCGAGGCCGCTGAGCAGAAAGGAGGAGTTCAAGGCGACAAGAGCGAGCAGCGCTGGTCTTTTCGCGCTGACCGATAGCACGAACCGATAACACAAAAGCGATGTTAGTATGATGAGGAGGATCGCGGGCAATCGCGCAAGGAATTCATTCGTCCCCAGCGTGTAGTAGAACAAGGCATGGGTCCAACCGACAAGGGGCGGATGGTCGAAGTAACTCCAGTCTAGAAACCTGGCATAGAGAACATAGTGCGCTTCATCAGTTCCGAGCCCGAAGGTCGGCGCGACAGCCAGGCGAAGGAGGGTGAATGCTGCGATGATCCAGAGCGCCTCCCGGTTCTGATCATACAGGCGTGGGAAGGGGTTCATTTAAGCTCTTCGAGTTTTGGCTTGAGGACGTTGAAAACCTGTTCAGGCGTGACGACCTGAAGACAGACATTGTCCAAGCACACGGTCTTGCGGTGATTTGCCGCTGATACGCAGGGCGAGCAGGCCAGCCCGGCATAAATCGGCGTCGCATTGCCGAGCGGTCCGTAAAGTTTTGGCGTCTCGGGGCCAAAAAAAACGAACGTGGGCATATCTGTCACCGACGCAAAGTGCGGTGGTCCGGAATCATTGCTGAGCATGAAAGCGCCCACGGAGTACAGGGCAGGCAGTTCGGACAGGCTCGTGTGTCCTGCAAAATTAACGCAGCGATTGCTTTGAACGGCACCCGTGATGGCTTCAAGCCCGGCTCGCTCGCTCTTGCCGCCCGTGAGAAGGATGACCACTCTCGGGTAGCGCTCCAGGATCATCCGGACAAGCGAGATGTAATTTCCCTGCGGCCAGCGCCGAATCGGCAGCAGCTCGGAAGCATTAGCATTAACAAGTACGATCCTGTGCGTGCCTTCGTTATAGTCAGGACAGGCGCCTTTGATTTTCCGGCGAATCGCCTCTTTTGCCCCTTCGAGAACGGTGACCTTTAGTAGCGTCGTCTCGTCATCGGAGACGGCTGTTTTTGAGTAAGGCAGCTCGGCCTTGTCGCTGATGAGTGCGTTTGCCAGGGCGATAAAGTTTTTCGAGATATGCATGTGGGGATTGTAGGCGACTTTATGGGTCAGTAAATCTCCGCGATACAGCCCCTCGTTAAAGAACGCATGGAAACCCACGGTTTTTGTTGCGCCGGACAGCCCCGTCAAAAGAGCAGTAAACCGGGAGAACAGTTCCATGTCAATGACCGCGTCGATCCGGTTTCTGCGCGCCCAGAAGAGGAACTTGAAGGCATCCGATGCAAGTGGCAGGAAGCCACTGTCGTCAAGAGTAAAGATGTTATCTTTCGGGATCGTGCCCAGGAGGTCCAGGCTGGGGCTGTTTTTCTTGAAGATCGCGAAGTAGAGGTTGGCATTCAGGACGCGTTTCAGTTTCCGCATCGCCGGGTCCGCCAGGATGGTGCTCCCCATTTCCGACATTTCGATCAGCAAAATGTTTTTCGATCTGGGGCCGGTTCCCCTGGAGGAAAACAGGGAGATGATTTTCTTAACGATTGTTAACGCAAAGCAAAGCGGTACGCCGATATAATAGTCCACGTTCCGCATTGTGTCGACTTTCATGAATGACTCCCCACCCCCTCAAACGCGAATTAAAAGTCGTATTTCGCAAAAGACGCGTCCCGCTGTCGATGAAATGCGGGGACTTGCATAGGGTCCCCATCTTAGAAACCCGATTGAAATCTCTTCCTTGGCGAGTAATACAGACTTATTTTGGGAAAAAATATTCAAACAAGCTTATACTGTTTTACTGATAACCAGCAGAAAGCAAAACAGGCATTAGGGCTTCCACTTTTCAAAAAAGCGGTCCATGGCCGTATTGTCACCAAACGGGATGTGGCCGTACCAGAGGGAGAGCTGCTTTGCCGCCATTTCCTTTGGTGCCTTGTCCACGACCACTTTCCACATAGCGGCAACCAGTCCGGACCTGTCTGCACCGGATTGACAATGGATCAGAATGGGACGCGGGGCCTCATGGAAGATGTCCATAAGCTGGCGGACCTCACTGTCCGTCAGTTCATGGTCAGCGCTGAGGCCGACGTCATAATGGGGTAGATTCAATTTAGCGCACATCGCCACTTCATCTTCGTACCAACTCTCGCCCGCGTGCCTGCCGCGCAGGTTCAGGATGCTTCTGATATGGTATTGATTTACATACGCGGCAAGCTTATCGTTGTCGAGCTGGCCTGAGCGGTATGCTTCCGCAGGCGTAATGGGATGGAAATTTCCCTGAACCTTTACGGAGAGGATGCCGCCGATGACCAAAAATACCATGACGGCCAGGGCTGCGATGATATGTTTACGTTGTTTAACCATGTTCGTGCCGACCGGGCAAGAGGATAATTCCCCAAGAAACGATATATTACCCGGTCTGGAAACGAGAGTCAAGCGCTTAGAAAATAGACGGTTAAGTGATACTCTTTGCCCAGAAACAACTTACCACGACTTGACAAGTTACCCCGCCATTCTTCTCTTCTCATTCTCGCTACACTTTTGGTACAATAGAGACAGCACCGCAACAATTTAGGAGTATATCGTGACGCCGTGTGCGATACGCATGCTTTTCTAATCGTGCAGAGAGGAGTCTTTGTGCAGCAGGAAAATTATGAAGTGATCATCGTCGGAGGGGGGCCTGCAGGCCTGGCCGCCGGGTTGTATTGTAAAAGGGCCGCGCTCAATACGGTCCTCATAGAGAAAGGGCTGCTGGGCGGGCAGATTGCCATATCAAAGGATGTAGAGAACTACCCGGGTTTGGAGGGCATAACCGGCTTTGATCTGGCCGAGAAGCTGGTCCATCACGTCCAGACCTTCGGCTTGAACATTATCCGGCAGGAGGTTGCGGCGGTAAACGCAGGTTCAGATCGCCACTCGGTCCGGCTGGCGAACGGCGAGCTGCTTCAGGCCACTGCGCTAATTCTCGCGTTGGGAGGTACTGCGCGAAAGCTCGGCATACCCGGCGAAAAGGAATATTTGGGCAGCGGTGTTTCCTACTGCGGCACCTGCGACGGGTTCTTTTTTAGAGGCAAAACTGTCCTCGTCGTGGGGGGCGGCGACACGGCGGTTGAGGAGGCGCTCTATCTTTCGCGATTGGCAAAAAAAGTGCTCCTGGTGCACAGGAGCAATACGCTCAGGGCGAACAAGTTGCTCCAGTCCCGCCTCATGGCTGAGCCGGCAATCAGAGTTATTTGGAATACGATCATAACAGAAATCAGGGGGAACGGGAAGGTGGTTGAATCTGTCCTAATCGAGAATATCGAAACCGGAGAACAGGGAGAACTGCCGACGGACGGAGTGTTTATTTTTATCGGCTATTCTCCAAACAATCAATTGATCCCCCCGACGGTCAGGATAAACGAGCTTGGCTTTGTTCTTACAGGCGATCGGTGCGAGACGAGCGTTCCGGGCATTTTTGCCGTCGGTGATATGCGGCAGAAGTTTGCCAACCAGATCGTGGTTGCGGCTGCCGACGGATGCGTAGGTGCGCTGGCTGCTGCTCATTATGTGGAACTGAGAAAGACCGCTGCCGGGCGATCCTGATCGTTCCCAAGGATGCATTTTCCCAAGGGGTGATAGGGTTGCCGCCAGGTTCTGCTGAGTTTGGCTGTGAGGTGCCTTGGAGATGTTCCTCGTAGAGTCCCTGCACCGGAGGTTTGGTCGAGGAAGGCGGTCATGTCTTTCCATGAAAAACTCAGCGATCATAAATCTGCAATTCCTGGTTTTTTTCTTGGTCATGGCAGCCTTTACCAACATTTACATTACCCAGCCGGTCCTGCCTGTTCTCCAGAAAGAATTTGGAGCTGAAGAGACCAGAGCATCGCTCACCGTCTCGTCGGTCATCCTCGGTATCGCTCTTGCCAATCTGCCCTTTGGGATGCTGGCTGACCAGTATGCGATCAAGCCCATCATTCTGATCGGTGGAGTTATGGTTAGCGTGTGCAGCTTGTATTGTGCTGCTGTCACGAGCCTGTGGCTTTTTATCCTCGTCCGTTTTGTCCAAGGCCTCTTTATACCAGCGCTGACCACCTGCCTCGCCGCCTACCTTGCGCGAAGCCTTCCCCAAGAGCGTCTAAACACAGTCATGGGTTCCTACGTCTCGGCAACTGTTGCGGGAGGCTTGGGCGGCCGACTTCTCGGAGGATGGATATATCCTCCCTTGCATTGGCGATATGCATTCGTGAGCGCCTCGCTCTTACTTCTTGCGGCGACCTTGTTTGCGTTCCGCGCGCTTCCTTCGGGGCCGCCGGGTCCAGGAGAAGAAGCCCGCTCTGCCAGTTTTCTGAAATTGGTGGCCAGAAAAGAGCTGCTGCACATTTACCTGGTCGCCTTCAGCGCTTTTTTCGCATTCTCCTCGATCTTTAACTATCTGCCGTTTTATCTCGCTGGCCCGGAATTTAACGCTCATATTGAGGTAATCACCATGATGTACCTCGGGTACCTCATTGGGATCGCTATCGGTCCCCTGGCGGGGAAAATCAGCAATCGAGTGGGAAATGGAACGACCTTAGCACTCGGTGCCGCGATTTTCTGGCTGTTCCTTGCTTTAACGCTCATCAGGTCCCTTCCGGTCATTGCGGTCAGTCTCGCAGGGATTTGTGCCGGCTTTTTTACGATTCACGCCGGTGCCGTTGGTTCGCTCAACCGCACATTGACATCCAACCACGGCCGCGCGAACTCCCTGTACGTCCTGTTCTATTATCTGGGCGGGGCAATCGGCATCACGCTGAGCGGCTTCGCCTACCTTCGAGGCGGCTGGAGCGGCGTGGCTGCGCTCAGCGGCCTTGTCCTGCTTGTTCCCTTCATTGTAGGTGAAATCGAACGGGTAAAGGAGAAAAACCCGAATGCATGGGGGTAACAGAATCCTGCAGTAATCGTCGTTTCCGTTCAGGGTGCTTCAACGAGCTTTTAAACTACCCTGAAAAATGCTGTATGAGGACTACGATTTGTGGTATAGTTACTCTCATTCAAAATTGTTCAAGTGAAGCCATACCTGCGCGAGGCCGACAACAGCCAAATAGCGGCCCATTAATAGGACAACAATACCATTGACGTTAAACGTTCATTCGGAGAAAACTAATTTTTTATCAGCGGCAAGAGCCTTATTTATTTTTTTCTTTCTCATAGTTGTCAACTCGGGATGTGGAACACTTTCAAACGGTCGCGGGTGGGGACAGGATGCTACGCTGTCTCCTCGCTGGGAACGCATCCAGCAAGCGGCATGGAATGCGGCTACTGCTCCAGAGACATGGGTGCCAGCTGCAGGTGCTCTGGCTTTCCGTGCTGACCATGCGGACAATAACGTTTCTGAATGGGCTGCAAAACATACACCTGTCTTTGGATCCCAGCATAATGCAGATCAGATGAGTACTGCCATGCTTGATGCTTCAGGGGCTGTCTGGGTCGCATCGGGGATGGCTGCCCCGAGCGGCGACAGCACAGAAGATTGGTTAGAAGCGAAGGCCAAAGGGTTCGGCGTCGAAGGCGGATCGGGTATTGTTACGCTTGGAACGGTTGAAGTCCTCAAGACCACGGTGCAACGGACTCGGCCGAATGGTTCCGATAAACAGAGCTTTCCTTCGGCACACAGTTCCGGCGCGGCATTTTTCTCGACCGCCACTTCACGAAATATCGAAACGCTTTCATGGTCTCCGGGAGCGACAACAGCAGCGCAGGTCGGCCTTGGAGCCTTGACTGCAGCGACGGCTTGGGCCCGTGTCGAGGCAAACGAGCATTATCCTTCCGACGTGCTCGCCGGGATCGCTCTCGGACACTTCTTCGGAGTCTTCCTGACCGACTCGTTTCTCGGTCTTGATAATCCACGGCACCTGTCGCTGCTTGTCGAACCGTCCCGGGAAGGCGCGATAGCCGTGCTGCAGTTCAATTTTGATTGATTGCGCTGTCTCTCCCCTAGCTCACAGATGCTTCGCCAGAATTAGTGGCAGGGGTTGACACGTCGGGCAGAACAAGCTATCTTTTTAGCAGTAGTGCGAGTAGCGCATTAGCTGTGAGCAATCATTCCACATACATTTGGGGGGGAGAAAAACATGGGTAAGTATTCAATCGAGGAAATTATGGAGATGGCGATTCAGACAGAAAAGCTGGGTTTTAAGTTCTATACCACCATAGCGGAGAAATTTAAGAAGGACGATGGCCTAGTCAAGCTCTTCAAGACACTTGCTGACAAGGAAAAAGTGCATGAGAAGACCTTTACGGATCTGAAAGTCTCTGTAGAAAAGAGCGGGGTCGACGTGGAACCGGTCCAGTGGGAAGAGGTGAGTAACTATATGCGCGCCTTTGTGGAGTCGGAGTTCTTCCTTGGCAAGAGTAAGGCACTCCCGTCCATGGACCATATCAGGACCGTTGCAGACGCGGTGAAGTTCGCGATCGGGTTTGAAAAGGAGACCCTGCTCTACTTCATGGAACTCAAGTCGATCGTGAAAGAAAAAGATGTCATTGATAAGGTCATCAACGAGGAAAAGAGCCATGTTCGCTGGCTCGATTCATATCGGGTGGGCTTAGCAAAATAATGGCTGCGATAAAACATTCAGGGAACTGGGGGAATTGTTGAAAGGCGGCATTCTTGCCCCGGTTCCCCCTTTCATCCCGTCTCCGATTCACGGGTTCTTTCCGTAACTCCGCGTTTCCGTGGTTTTCACATCCCCGTTGGCTTCTTTCAGCATGTCTCCAACTGTGACCAGCACAAATCCCTTCTGACGCAGCTTCTGGATCACCTCCGGCAGAATTTCTGCAGTGTGCACGCCATTCCGGTTCATGTGAAACACGATGATGCTGCCGCCCTGTGCTTCGCGGACCACGACCCGCACAATCCTCTGCGGAGAAAGCCCAGGATCAGGGTCGCCTGAAGCAATATCGTACTGGATGGTCGTAAGACCCGCTTCCTTCGCAATAGTTGCAACGCGTTCATCCACTTCACCGAAAGGCGGCCGGAAATATTTCGGCGTCTTGCCGGTCACCTTCTTAATGATCGCCTGCGTGCGCTCCATTTCGCGCATGACGCGGTTGTTGTCTTTCTCCAGCAGATGCGGGTGGTAGTAGCTGTGGGCCGCAATCTCGAACTGAGGATGGTCCGCAAGGAATTTCGCCTTTTCCGGATTTTTTTCCACCCACCGACCGCTCATGAAGAGAGTTGCGGGTGCATTAGCGTGGAGCAGGGCCTCAACCACGCGTTCATCGTATTCATCGACGAGCCTAGTCGGACATGCGTCGAAGGTAATTGCCACCAGCTTCGAGTTTCGGGGACCATGCTCAATGATCAATGTGCCAGGTGTTTCCGCAGCACAGAGAGATGATCCAAGGAGCCCGAGGAGCATAAAGATAAGGATATTACCATGCGATCTTAGTGTTTTTTTTACCATCAGAGGCTCTCAATTCCGTACGTATCCAGATTTTCCTTGAGCGTGGGCCGGGTGATGCTGAGAGGCCACGCCATGACAGCGCGGGTTCTTCCTTCGCCTGACCGCAAGCATGCTTACCTGCAAATCTGACACAATGGGTTGCGTTCGCGTGTGTCGTATCACGATATCTTTCGGGACGAGCAGGGGCGTCCCGTCGACAATAATGTATGTCAGGACCAAGAGCAGCGGGATGGGGTTCCCAATAGGTATAACCAGAAACTCGTTAAGAAGAGGAGGAAAACACATCATGGAACAATACTAAACCGGAGGGCGTGAGGTGGTCAATGAAAAAGAGCCTAGAGAACGGCACCCCTGAGAGAGTACAGCACGATGCACCGCATAAACCTATACCCGGATCGGGAGGATAACAACGGGAATCCCTTCATTATAGAAACGTCTTTGTACGGCAAAAATCGTATAGTTGTGAAACATGCCGGACAGGAACGTTGTCCGGGGAAATACGAGCTGACCGCCGAACAGGATCGCGTTGGGGAATTTCTGCAAGATCTCGGGCGTGAGCCGGGCGATTTCTTCGACCACATCATTACCGAAGGATGAATAGCCCGCTGCATAATATCCATGACATCGCATGTAGTGCACGTAGCGGTCCAGCTCCTTGCGTACGTTATCCTTCATATGAGACACCTCTTCGGTGCCCTTAAAGCTGCCCGCGTCCACGACGCCGACCTGAATGAACACAAAATTTTTGAAGGTTCCCCCGAAGAGGCGGATGATGCTGAAGAGCGTATGGAGTCCGAGGCCGTTGAAGCCATTGACGAGCAGAATGGCGGTCTTGCCCTGAGGGTCGTATTTTATCTTCGTTTCCTTGTCCGTCCCCGTTTCATCAGGCAATGTCGGGCAGGACGCTTCAGCAACTTTTACCAGCTCATCGAGCCGGTGCAGGATGCGAACTGTGTTGCGATAATGGCGCTGCGTGAGTAGGGCAATCCCGACTAGTGTTCCCGTCAGGAGCATCGTGATCCAGCCTCCCTCGTGGAATTTGATGACTGTCACGGACACGAGAATGAAAAACGTAAGCGTCATGCCGACACCATTGATGAACATCTTTTTTTCCCAATGGGCCTCTTTGCCGCGCACCTTCCACCAGTGGCGCACCATCCCGAGCTGGGAGAGGAAAAAAGTGATGAACACGTTGATGCTGTAAAGGACTATGAGATATTTTACCGAGCCGTTTGTCAGCACCATGGTGATAAGCGCGGCACCGCCCATGAGCAGGATGCCTTTCTGCGCAACGAGGCGGTCGGAGAGCATGGCGAACTTGGTCGGGAACCAACGGTCCAACGCCATGTTCGAAAGCACCCGCGGCCCGTCGAGGAACCCTGTTTGGGCCGCGATGAAGAGGAGCGCCGCCTCGGACAGGAGCGTAATGAGCACGAAGACGGTACCGCCCTTGCCCCAGCCCTGGGTCATGGTCTCGAACAGCACGGCGTTCAATGTCTTTCCGGATTGCGGGACGACGCGGTAGAGAAGGTATGCAATCATCAAACCCATCACGACCAGCGCAAGGGAAAAGGCCATGTATTGCATCGTGCGCTTGCCGGTCTTAACCTTCGGTTCGCGGAGAAGGGGCAGGCCGTTGCTGACTGCCTCGATCCCGGTGTAGGTGCCCGCACCCATGCTGTATGCGCGCAGGATGAGCAGAAACATGCCGGCGAATCCGAGTTCCGCCTGCGTTTGGAACACATCAGCCCTCGTGGCTGCCGCGACTTCACCGAATCTCCCCACATTCATGGCCACGGCATAGCCTATAATGAGTGCGTGCGTGACGATAAACGTCAAAAATATCGACACCAGGGGGAGGACCGGCTCTTTGACGATGCGCATGTTCATTGCTGTAAGGACCAAGACACCAAAAAGCGCAAGCAGAAGCCTGTACGACAGCCACGATGGAGGGAGAAAGCTGAATAAGGCGTCGGCGCCGCTTGCAATGGAAATAGTAATCGTAAGTACGTAATCGATGAGAAGCGCCGAACCCGAAATCATCCCGGCTGTGGGTGAGAGCAATTTGCTTGCGACGAGGTAGCCACCGCCACCTGTGGGAAAGAGCTCGATAATCTGCGAGTAGCTCGTGGCGATAATAAACACGGTAACGCCGGTCATGAGGGCGACAAAGACGCTCAGGTGCACATGACCGTGAACGGCGAGAAATGCTTCTTCAGGGCCATAGCAGGATGACGAGAGGCCATCGGCGCCTAGACCGACCCATGCAAAGAAAGCGATGAGCGTCAGCCTATGAAAGAGCGATGAGTCATCAATGTTATGCTTACCGCCGAAGATGAGGGTCTTGATTCGATTGATCATAGAGGGTGTGTTTGGCTGGTTCATACGATACAGTCTCAACGGAAGAGTTTATACAGTTGATTAGAATATCCCAACTGTCTCCTCCTCTTGAATGCTTTTACGCGGTCCATTATAAAGCAAGGATTTTGCCAATGCAAGCAGCGAACACGCAGGTGCATAACTGACTGATTTGATGACCGCTGTTTATATTATGTCTTATGAAGGCTGTTCTTTTTGAGTATTTTTTGGCTCTTTTTGAGCAGGTGCCTGCATAATGATCAATCCTGTTTGCAGTCTTGGCTGCCAAGTTCACGGCCTGTCTTCTAGTGGTTCTATTCAGGTTCGTATTTCAGGCGATATCCAACACCCGGCTCATTCATGAGAAACTGTGGCCGTGCGGGGTCGGCTTCCAGCTTATGCCTCAGTTGTGTCATATAAACACGCAAGTACTGAACCTCGTTAACATGTGCAGGCCCCCAAACATCCTTCAGCAGCTGCGTATGGGTAATGACCTTCCCCGCATGGCGGACCAGTACCGTAAGCAGCTTGTATTCTATCGGTGTAAGATGTACTTCCTGATCATCGACGAACACCTGCCTCTGTGCAAGATCCACGCGCAGATTCCGAAGGATAAATACAGGATTACTCTGGTCGCCGTCCTGCCTGGAGGCATGCCTCAGAGCGACCCGGATCCGCGCGAGAAGTTCGCTGGAGTTGAATGGTTTTGTCAGGTAGTCGTCAGCTCCGGCATCGAGAGCCTTGACTTTATCCTGCTCCTGCTCGCGCGCGGATATGACGATGATGGGAGTTTCCGACCATTCGCGCAATCGTTTGGTTACTTCCAGACCGTCGAGGTCCGGCAGACCGAGGTCGAGGAGTACTACCTCGGGATTTCGTGTCGTCGCTTGTATGAAGCCTTCCTGGGCTGTGGACGCTTCAACGAAACGATACCCTTGGCTCTCGAGCGTTATCCTCAGAAAGCGCCGCATTTGCGGTTCGTCTTCAATCAGTAGTATGAGTTCTTTTTCTTCCGGCATAATTGTAGTAAGTAAACGCGTTTCGAGTGTGGTTTGCGGGTCAGTACGTTCAGCAAAAGCAAACGACGTCTCAATAACTATAAACTGCTTAAACCGCTGCCTTCGCAGTGCAATATGCTTTGCGAGCTTAACCTTCGCTCTTCATTAAGTTCTCTTCCTCGGTTCTCTGCGCCGGCGGCAAGCCTGCTGCTGGCAGCGTAAAGCGGACTACAGCGCCGCCTTCCGGACGGTTCTCGATCCATATTTTGCCGCCATGAGCATTGATGATCGTGCGGCAAATGGCCAGTCCCAGTCCGACCCCCCCACCTGCCCCTCGACCGCGCACAAATTTTTCGAATATGCGTTCTTCCTCTCCAGGTGGAATGCCCGGGCCATGATCGGCCAGTTCAACCGTTACCGTGTATAAAGATTCCGAGGCTGAAAGCTCAAGCGGGGTTCCCTTGGGGGAATACTTGATCGCATTGTCGAAGAGATTCATGAAAACCTGCTCGAGCAGCAAGGCGTCGAAGGGAATGAGCGGCAGGTTCCCTTGAAGTTTTACGGTTACGGGGTGGTCAATGAGGCGTTCACTTAACCGGTCAAGGACGACGCCGATGATTTCATCAAGTGGCTGCCACTCTTTATTTACTTTTATTGCCCCTGATTCCAGGCGCGTCATATCGAGAACATTTTTGATGATCCGGTTCAGATGTTCTGCCTCTTCCTGTATGGTTTTGAGAAGCTCAAATCTGTTCTGTTGATCGATCATTACGTCATTCTGGAGCAGTGTTGTTGCGGCTCCGGTGATCGCAGACAAGGGTGTGCGTAGGTCATGAGAAATGGAACTGAGAAGCGTATTACGCAGGCTTTCCGTTTCCGCCTTAAGCAAGGCGCTTTGCGCCGCCTGACCCAGATACGAGCGTTCGATGGCTATCGCTGTCTGGTTCGCAAAAGCCTCGAGATAGTGAAATTGTTCCGGCTCGAAGGCGTTGTCCAAGATTCGCGGAAGGATGCCGATAACTCCCACCGGACCAGCCGATGCAACGAGCGGCAAATACAGGGCTTTTGCTCCAGGCAAGGTGTCAGTACTCAACCCGGCAGGCTGACGATGATCGTATACCCATTGGGCCACGCTCAATTCCTGAGGATCCGGGATAAATGAGGAGGCACCGGTCACGGATGGAATAAGATGGTTTTCGTCATAGGGAATGAGAATGGCGACCTGACAATCGAAAACTTCACCGATATGTTGCACTGCGATTTCACTGAGCCGCTCCGCTCCCCGTTCGCGGACCAGGTCGCGGCTCAAGCTATACAGTGCAGCAGTCCTGCGCTCACGCAGCCGCGCTGCTTCTGCCTGCTGACGGACACGGATTGTAAGCCTGCTGATGACGACTGCGACAATGAACATAACGAGAAAGGTGATGAAATACCTTGCATCGCTCACTACGAATGAATAGTAAGGGGGGATAAAGAAAAAATCGAACGCGGCAATACTTAGGATTGTGGCGAATAATGACGGCCACTTGCTGGTACGGCCAGCAATGAACACGACCCCCAATATGTATACCATCGCCATGTCCAACCGCTCGAAGTAGGGGAACATGAGCCGATCAATACTTGTGCAGGCCGCGACGGTCAAGAGGCTCAAGGCCCATTCCCGCTTGCGCCAGGAGCGGGAACGGGACCTCGAAACGGGATGACGATGAGGTTCGGCGACGTCTCCGGATATGACGTAGACATCGATGGTGCCGCTGCCGCGCACGATTTCATCGAGCGGCGAGCCGAAGATTTTGTCCTTCCAGCGGGCATGGGTCGGTTTGCCGACAATGATCTTGCTTACATTACGGCTGCGCGCGTAGGTAAGTATCTCGTCACTCATTCGATCGCCAGTGAGCGTCACTGTCTCGGCTCCAAGGCTTTCCGCAAGCCGCATATGATCCGCCAGCTGTTTTATATCACGTTCCGAGGACCGTACGCGGGAAGGGGCCTCTACATGAACGGCAATCCATTCGGTGCGCAATCCGGCAGCCAGTCTCCTCGCTGCATGGATCAGTCTGATCGAGCGGGGATTGTGGCCAACGCAGACTAGAATGCGCTCGCCGGCGGGCCAGATGTCCTTGATCCCCTTGTCCGTCCGGTAGATCCGCATCTGCTCGTCAACACGGTCTGCAGTGCGCCTGAGGGCAAGCTCCCGGAGCGCGATCAGGTTCCCCTTGCGGAAAAAATTTTCAATCGCAGCTGCGGCCTGTGCCGGCATGTAGACCTTGCCCTCTTTCATGCGTTGCAGTAAATCGTCGGGAGGCAGGTCGATGAGTTCGATCTCATCGGCCCGGTCAAGCAGTAAATCAGGTACGGTCTCCCGGACATTGACGCCCGTTATCTGAGAGACAACATCATTCAGGCTTTCCAGATGCTGCACGTTCATGGTGGTGTAAACGCTGATGCCGGCGCCGAGGAGTTCATAGATATCCTGCCACCGTTTTTTGTGGCGGGAACCGGGGACATTCGTATGGGCAAGTTCATCGACGAGGATGGTCGCCGGCTTGCGGTGCAGGGCCGTATCAAGATCGAATTCCTTCAGGCTGGTGCCGCGATATTCGACGTTCCGGCGGGGCAGGACTTCCAAGCCTTCAAGGAGCGCCTCAGTCTCTTTCCGGCCGTGGGTCTCGACAAGGCCGACTACGATTTCCACGCCCTCACGTTTTTTCTGCCTCGCAGCCTCGAGCATGGCATAAGTTTTCCCAACACCAGGCGCAGC
>DASPQB010000003.1:0-13565 GCA_035625205.1 Nitrospirota bacterium
GCCAGCCTTGCTATGATGTCCGGCAAGATCGACATTGCTACACTGTCCAAACTGTTAGGCCATAAGAGCTTGAAGCAAACAATGAAGTATGCTCACCTTGCACCCACCCACCTAACTAAAGCAGCTCACGTCATGGATGAAGTATACACCCTGCCAAGTGACACAAAACTAGCACAGGCAACAGAAAAGGAGTTAAGCAATGTCGCCTAACTCCTTAATAATTATGGAGCGGGTGGCGGGATTCGAACCCGTGACCCCAACCTTGGCAAGGTTGTGCTCTACCAGCTGAGCTACACCCGCATGAATTTGACGCAGTTTGCACCTCTTCAGGCCTTGCAAATATAACAAAGTGGTCTAACCTTGTCAACAGAAAAGTATTCCCGCACTTGACGATGCAGCGTTAGTGTGGTAATTTGATGTTATCAAAAAAACAAAGAGATACTGGAGGTTATGGAGGTCTATGAACACCGTTAAGACAGTAGGTTTAATGACATTTATGATGGTTCTGTTCGTGGCCATCGGCGGAGCGCTTGGGGGAAGAAGCGGCATGCTTATGGCCATCCTGTTCGCCACGATTACGAACGTTGGTATGTACTGGTTCAGCGACAAGTTGGTGCTCAGCATGTACCATGCGCAACCCGTGACCGAAGCCGAGGCGCCTGAACTTCATGCAATCGTGCGAACCCTGGTTCAGAAGGCCGGCATGCCGATGCCCAAGGTTTATATCATCCCGGAAGAGACACCGAACGCTTTCGCAACGGGCAGGAACGCTGAACACGCTGTTGTCGCCGTCACGCAGGGAATCATGCGCATCCTGTCCCGGGAGGAGCTGAGCGGTGTCATCTCACATGAACTTTCCCATATCAAGCACCGAGACATGCTTACGGGTACCATTGTTGCGACCATGGCTGGCGCGATCAGCATGCTTGCCCAGATGGCTCAGTGGGCGATGATTTTCGGGGGTGGGAGCAGACGGAACGATGATGAGGGTGGCAGCCCGATCGTGGCGATCGTCATGATGATAGTCGCACCCATTGCTGCCATGCTCGTGCAGATGGCCATTTCCCGTACCAGGGAGTACGAAGCGGATAAAGGTGGTGCCGGCCTGTGCGGGAACCCTACCTGGCTCGCTAACGCGCTTTTAAAACTGGAAAAGGGATCACAGCTCGTACCCATGGAGGATGCCAAACCGGCCACAGCACATATGTTCATCGTAAACCCGCTAACCGGCGGAGGCCTGGTGACCCTCTTCAGCACTCACCCTCCGATTGCCGAACGAGTAAAACGGTTGAATGAGATGGCGCGGGGACGCTAGTCAGACGATGATGCCATTTATAGTAATTTCCTGCCATCGGTCATAATCCAGGTGAATGAATAAGGTTGTGGCTGAGCACAGACTTTTTCCAATGATAACAATGACACGAATGAAGCTTTAAGCCAAATCGTGTCATTATTTTTTTTACGACATTCTTAATGAACGTTCTCTTTACTTATCACCATACAATAACTTTACGCCATCCCTCAGAGTTACTTTGGAATACCGCCGGCGAACTTGATATGCCAGGAGATGGAGAATCGCACATTGAAAATACTGTATGTTTGTAATGCGTCGAATTTTATCGGCATCGGCGGAATGGAATATCATTTGTTAGACATTACGACGTGGATGGAAGGACATGGAGTCCCTACTGCTCTAGCAGTGAGAAAAGACACGTTTTTCCACCGGAAGATTTTACATAGCAGGCAAAACGTCTACCCCTTGTCCTGGACAGGGCTCCATAAAATCCTTTCGTTCTTTCAAGTGGCCAAAGCTATTCGCGAGTTTTCCCCGGACATTATTTCGATTAACAGGGAAAAAGATATCATCCGCATTTTTTTTATCGCCAAAATAGTCGGGTTATTTTTAAAGAAAAAGCCGAAAATTGTCGCTGTTTTTCACAACCCCGGCTGGCAGCGGTTTTATATTCTGGGGATGCTGGACGGCATACTGTTCCCGACCCTATTTATGAAGAAGGGCTATCTGCCAAACAACAAAGGGGCAGATGCAAAAGCAGCAGTCATATATCACGGAATCAATGTGCATGCTGTTGATATCGCAGAAAAGCTCAACCCCGAGCGGGAGCGCAAGTTTTTCAAGGGCAGAGGGTTTCCCTTAATCGGCATGATCGGTGAAATGAGGAAAAATCAGACCGAGTTGATTGACGTTGCATATCATTTGAAGAAAAAAAGGAAGGACTTTACCATTGTGTTTGTCGGGAGAGGTAATGACGACGAAATCAAGTCGCTGCACGATAAGATCGACCGTCTGGGGTTATCGGAAAACTTCCTGTTTACCGGCAGGGTTGACAGGAGCCTCATACCCGATGTGCTGTATGATCTTGACATATCCGTTACGACGAACCGCGACGAACCTTTTGGTATCGTGCATATCGAATCACTTGCCTCCTGCACACCCCTTGTAGCATATAATTCAGGGGGGCCGGTCGAAATACTGGAACGGGGCGGCGGCATCCTCGTAGACGGAGGTCCTGAGGAAATGGCGGAAACAATTTTTAAAACTATTTCCGACCATGAATTGAGAAAAAGGTTGGGGCTCGCAGGTAGAGCTGCTGCCGAAAAATATTTCAGCATTGACGCTATGGGAGAGCAGCATTGTAAATTCTATCAAGCTGTTCTGGAAGGCACGCTCTCTAAAACAACATGTTTAGCGTAACTTCCGGATTGACGAATGCGGTTTAGGTAACCGATTGTTATGATCAATAAAAAACCCCGGCTTTTTAAAACCAAGCCGGGGTTTCATTTTGAACTTGAGGGGAGGGAATTATAATTTGCCAATCTCCTTCATCCACTTCGGATACCGTTTCTTCGCTACTTCGAGAGGGACCATACCGTCGATCATAATCCTAAGGACACCTGGGTTTGCAAGCGTGCCGAGATAGATATGGGCAGGTACCGCGACGACGAACAGAACGAAGCAGAGATTGTGGATCAAATGAGCGACGATCGTAAGCGTCCTGATGCCAGGAACAAGCCAAATGATAAAACCGGACACTGCAATGCCGAGACCGACAATCACGATCACAAGGTAGTAGAGCTTCTGGCCCGTGTTTAGTCTTCCCATGGGCGGTACTGCTACGGCTTTTTTGGTTAGGTATCCGCCGCCCATTTTGAGCCAGTTCCAGTCGTCGCTATCCATGCTTAGCGCTTCGTGCAGGTAGCTGAACATTGTGCTGAAAAGAGCGATCGAAAACACAATGCCGGTCCAGTTGTGTACGACCTTCATGGCATAGTTGCTGCCAAACAAGGCATACACCTGTTTCAGCTGGAACAGAAACCCATACCCCGTGATGATCAGGAGGATGCAGCTCACTGCGAGGACCCAGTGATTGATGATCTCTTCCGTAGTCGCTTTTCTCACCGTCTCACTCATGATTTTTTCACCTCCTCATCATCCTTATGGGGCCCGACAGCCACATAGTGCATTAGCGCTCCAGCTACGACGCCTCCGAGACCGATAACAGCCAGCGGTTTCAGCACGTTGTGCCAGAAAATGACGCTTTCCGGGATTGCTGGATTGTCATTCATACCGTAGATCCTCGGTGCGTCTTTAAACGCATACAATGTCCCGAGTCCTGTGAGGTCAGCCTCTCCATAGACTTTTGCATATCCCGCTTTTTTTGCCAAAGAAATCAGTTCGTCACGGTCACCGAACTTGATCGCCCCCGTAGGGCAGGTCTTAGCGCATGCCGGCGCTAAACCCTCGGCGATCCGGTCGAAACAGAGGTGGCATTTCGACACTTTACCCTGGGCGTCGTATCTCGGCACGTCAAAGGGGCATCCGGCGATACAAAGCTTGCAGCCTATGCACTTTTCTTTATCGAATGCCACAGCTCCTTCATTCGTGCGATAGAGCGCGCCAGGCGCGGGGCATATCTTCATGCAGCCAGCGTCTCCGCAATGCATGCACCGTCGGCTCACGAAGAGCCATTGCACAGGATTTGCCCCCGATGGGACCTCGCTATACCTGATGATATTGTAGGCAGAAGGCGTTAAGTCCGGTGGATTCTGGTAGCTGCCGGAGTTAATCGTCTTCTGGCCGGGAAGCTGGTTCCAGCTCTTACATGCGGTCTGACAGCCACGGCAGCCAATGCAGACCTCAGGCGATATCAGAAGAGCCTTCCTATTTGCTGGAGTTGTCGCCATATATTCCTCCCTATGCCTTCACGATGTTGACCATAAAGGCCTTGGATTCCGGTATCATAGTATTAGCGTCCCCAATAGTCGGCGTAAGCAGGTTTGCGCTGTCGCCGCTGCTGCCGTCCTCGGGATACTGCCAGCCGAAGTGCCAGGGCAGACCGATCTGATGCACCGTAGAACCCCCGATTTTAAATGGCTTGAATCGGTTCGTCACGAGAGCGACGGCAGAGAGCTGTCCGCGGCCGGACTTGACGATGACCTTTTCACCGTTCCTAATGCCTTTATTTTTTGCCAGCTCTTCGCTCAATTCGACGAACATCTGGGGCTGCATTTCGAGCTGCCACTGCTCGTGCCGCGTCAGGACCCCGGTCTGCCAGTGCTCGGAAACTCTGTAGGTTGTTGCCACGAAGGGGTACCGTACATCACAGGAGAAGAACGCATCTTCCTTTTCGCCGAAGAGCTTAATTGTTGGGTTAATGCGCTGCTTAGACATCATATTTTCCTCGAGCGGGCATTCCAATGCCTCGTAATGCTCTGGGAAGGGGCCATCCGCAAGGCCAGGGCCGAAGATCGAGCCAACGCCTGTCGCAAGCATTATGAAGGGGTATTTGCCTTTTTCCGTGGCCATTGGCGGTGCGGGACCATCTGGTACATCACCTACCCAGGTACCGGGCTTCTTTGAAATTTGGTCCTCTTTGACTGGATCCCACTTGATGACCGCACGTTTTGGATCCCACGGCCTCCCGTTAGGGTCAACGGAAGCGCGGTTATAAATTATCCTCCGGTTCACTGGCCAAGCCCAAGACCATTCAGGGAACATGCCCAATCGCGTAGGGTCATTTTTCCCTCTGCGTGCCATCATGTTGATTATTTTGCCTTCCTTCTGAGTATAGCTCTGGGAATATATCCAATTACCGCAGGACGTAGTGCCATCTGCCTGCAAATGGACGAAGGAAGCACAGAGATCGCCCTTTTTACCCAGGAGTTTAGGAGGGGTAACACTTTTATCGTATACATCCTCTAGATAGTAGCCGTTGATTTCTTTTGCAACATTATGAATATTGATTTCCCTAACCTTACCATTCGGCCCTTTCTCACCATAGTTCCAAGTAAGGTTCACTATAGGTGCCGGAAACTTTCCACCTTGTTTTTGGTAAAGAGTCTTTACGCGGAAGTAAAGCTCATTCATGATTTCCGAATCAGGCTTGGATTGACCTATAGGTTCTATGGCCTTGGAGCGCCATTGTGCCCATCGTCCTGAATTTGAAATGCTTCCTTCTTTTTCGACTGACGATGCTGCGGGAAGCAGGAAGACCTCCGTCTGGATTTCCTTGGGGTTCATACCCGGACCTTTCCAGAATGAACCGGTCTCATTATCGAAGAGATTGATGTTCACCATCCATTTAACCTTGGAAAGTGATTTACGCACCTTGCCCGCATTTGCACCCGAACATGCCGGATTCTGGCCCCAGGCAAAGAAGCCTTCGAATTCACCCTTGTCCATCTTATCGAAGAGCATGAGCCAGGAGGCGTTCATGCCTTCGTCGAGTTTTGGAAGCCATGAGTAACCGAAATCATTGTCCTTATGGGCAGCGTTACCGTAGATCGCCTTGAGGTAGCTCGTAATATATTTTCCACGGTTAGACCACCAATTCACACTCTTGGGATCTTTTGTTTTCGGCGTATACTTTTCTATATAGGTTTTAAGATCGGCGACGGGACCCGTGGGCGTTGGGAGATAGCCTGTAAGCGTGTTGAATAGAAGTCCATGATCGGTAGATCCCTGGACATTACTCTCACCGCGAAGAGCGTTAATACCGCCACCTGCCATTCCGACATTGCCTAGGAGAAGCTGTATTATCGTCATGGCCCGGATATTCTGTGTCCCAATCGTGTGCTGGGTCCAGCCCATCGCATATAATTCAGTCCCCACACGATTCGGCTTCCCGGTAGAAGCATATAATTTATACACTTCGATGAGTTTTTCCTTGGGTGTTCCAGTGATGCTTGACACCTTGTCAAGGGTGTAGCGTGAATAGTGTTTCTTCAGGAGCTGGTACACGCAGTGAGGGTTCTGGAGAGTGAAGTCCTTTTTCGGGATGCCTTTCTCGTCCATTTGGAATGACCAGGTTTTTTTGTCGTATTTCCTCCCCTTTGCATCGTAACCTGAGAATAAACCATTCAATTCTCCAGGGCCTTTAAAATCCGGATTCACCAGGAATGTGGCATTGGTATACTCTACGACATATTCCTTGAAATAGAGATTGTTATCGAGAATATACTTAATCATCCCTCCGAGAAAGGGGATGTCCGTGCCCGAGCGCATGGGCGCATACACGTCCGCTTTTGCGGCAGTCTGTGTGAATCGGGGATCGACGACAATAAGTTTTCCGCCGCGCTCTCTGGCTTTCATGATCCATTTCATGGAAATGGGATGGTTTGATGCGGGGTTGCTCCCCATGACAAGAATAACGTCGGCATTGCTAACATCTATCCAATGATTGGTCATTGCACCGCGTCCGAACGACTCTCCCAGAGCCGCTACAGTGGCGGAGTGTCAAATACGGGCCTGGTGTTCGATATAGACAAGGCCCCACGACCTCAACATTTTCTGGAGTACATAGCATTCTTCGTTGTCCAGGGCTGCGCTCCCTACGTGGGCGATGCCGTCAGTCCTGTTCACGACAAAGTCTTTTGCCACTTCCTTTTCAATCCCGTCAGCGCCCATCTCTTTCACTTTGGATTTCGACGTGGTCTTGAAGGTTCGGTCCCGCGTATCTTTCACCCTTTTTGCAATTTCATCGAGCGCCCAATCCCACTCAACTTCCTTAAACTCATCTGCTCCTGGGGCACGGTACTTCGGCTTTGTCAGTCGCAGCGGATTGTTCACGAGCTGATAGAGCGATGCACCTTTGGAGCACAGCGTACCTTCGTTGATGGGATGATCGATGTCGCCTTCGGTATTCACGACCTTTCCGTCTTTCGTCTGCACGATGATGCCGCATCCGACAGAACAGTAGGGACATATTGTTTGCGTTTCTTTGGCGCCCTTGATACGCAGGCCTAGTGCGTAGGCCTTTGCAGGATCAAGATTGACGCCTAGCGAGCCGAGTAAAAATGTGCTGCCGGAAATTTTGAGAAACTCCCGTCTCGAAACACCCATATCACTATCCCCCCTTAAAGTAGGATTCTTAAAACATTTTATGTGTGTTCATGGTAAAATAAACATCTGGGTAGGTAAGTCTCACATGATGAGGATACTTGTTCAACTAGAGTTGAGTAAAGAAATTTTCACTTTCCTGAGGATTGAAACCATCATAAAATGATACAATAGTCAACTTGGAAGCGATTATATCAAAAATTTGTGAGGTTGTCGAGATATAAAGAAAAGCTTCGATTTGTAAATTTTGTGGCATCCTAATGTTGTTATATGTCGTAAACAGCTAAAGGTGAGTCCAGAACAAATTTTTTTGACATCCGTGCGTACATCTGCTATCTTCTGAGGGACCTTGAGAATGAGTCGGAAAATGTTCAGTTGCGAGATTATTTTCTTTCTGGGTTAAAAAACGCTATAATAAACAATAGAAACCTGTTGGTTATATGATGCCCGCTATGAAAGGAGAGAGAGTTCGTGCGATATCGTTACATTGCCTATAAATATTCTCGGCAGGGGCGCTCAGAAGCGACATTTCAAAACGCCTGGGATACATTCGGCGCATGGCCGCTCCAGGCAACGATCCTCTGGCACCCGCCTACGGACATCTATGAAACTCCTGAGGAAATCATAGTTGTGATCGAGCTCGCGGGCGTGACCGAAGATGGTATGACCGTAACGCTATTTAGCGACTTGCTGGTAGTGGAAGGCAGGAGAGAGCAGCCGGCACTCAACGATATGAATGCTTGTCACCAGCTCGGCATAAAGTATGGAGATTTTCGGTCTGAGATAGCCATCCACGCTCCCGTAGACCATGATAATGTGAAAGCCGAATACAAGAACGGATTGCTCAAGATCACACTTCGCAAAATTAAATGAGCGGTAAGGATGATTCATTGAAACTGCCTAACTTATTGACAAAATTTATAAAAAAACAGGCCAGGAGCCAAGCCATGGAGATTAATCAGGAAACCGATAAAGAAAAAATTCCAACGGTGCCTGCAGAACTGCCTCTCTTACCCTTGAAAGACACAGTCGTGTACCCGTTAACGGTCTATCCTCTTGTGATCGGAAAAGAAAAATCGATAAAACTTATAAATGACGTGACAGTCGGCGACAAAATACTAGGGCTGACCGCACAAAAGAAAATCGATAGCGAAGTCACCGGTCTCACTGACATGTATTCCATCGGGACCATGGCGAGGATCCTTCAAATGGTCAAGGTGCCCGACGGCACCTTGCGGGTTCTGGTCCAGGGAATCGAGCGGATCAGTATATCGGGGCTTTCACAGACAGAACCTTATATCAGAGCCCGGGTCCGGGCGTTACCAGACAAATTAGAAAAGTCCGTGGAGCTTGAAGGGCTTATGCGAGGCGTGTCGGAGATGTTTCAAAAAATGGTGTCGCTTTCGCCTAACATGCCGGAAGAACTTTCCTCTGCAGCACTGAACATCGAAGACCCGCGGCAACTGACGTATTTAATCGCCACAAATATCCGTCTCGATCTGCCCCAGCGGCAGGAGATTCTTGAAACGGACGTTGTATTTGATAAGCTTACCAAGCTGATGCAGTACCTGAACCGGGAAGTCGAAGTGCTTGAACTCGGGAGGAAGATCCAGGGCCAGGCCAGGGATCAAATGCAGAAAGCTGAGCGGGAGTATCTTTTGCGACAGCAGCTTTCGGCCATCCGCAAGGAACTCGGTGAAGAGTCCGATGAAGGCTCGGAAATTAAGAACCTGCGGGAAAAGATCGACCAGGCAAAATTGCCGTCCGAGGCCGAGAAGGAGGCTAAACGTGAGCTCAGCCGGATGGAGAAACTTTCTTCTGCGTCGCCCGAATATTCGGTCATTCGCACATACCTTGAATGGATGACGAGCCTGCCGTGGAACAGCACTTCGGCAACACCAATCGATATTTCGAAGTCTAAACAGACGCTCGACGAAGACCACTATGACCTGGAGAAAGTCAAGAACCGAATTCTTGAATATTTGTCTGTTAAAAAACTAGGTGAGGAACGGGGTAGTCAGGAGGGGATCAAGACGCGTGAACCTATCCTGTGTTTTGTGGGTCCTCCTGGAGTTGGGAAGACGTCGCTTGGACAATCGATCGCTCGGGCCCTCGGCAGAAAATTCATGCGCCAGTCCTTCGGCGGCCTGCATGACGAAGCCGAAATCCGCGGTCATCGCAGAACCTACATCGGCGCCATGCCGGGCCGTATTATCCAGGCACTTAAGCGCGTGGAGACCAGGGACCCGGTGATCATGCTGGACGAGGTTGACAAGATTGGTGCGGACTGGCGAGGCGATCCCTCTTCGGCGCTCCTCGAAGTGCTCGATCCTGAGCAGAATAAGGATTTCCGCGATAATTACCTCGATGTGCCATTCGATCTCTCGAAGGTCTTATTCATCACCACGGCGAACCAACTCGAGACCATACCGCCGCCGCTTCTGGACCGGATGGAAGTCATCCAGTTGCCTGGATACACGGAACATGAAAAATTGAATATCGCGCAGAAGTATCTTCTACCGAAGGAAACAAAAGCTAATGCTCTCAAAGCCGACGAGATTGTAATACCGGAGGATACGCTGAGGGCCATCATAAAAGACTATACACGCGAGGCGGGGGTCAGGAACCTTGAACGGGAAATCGCGAATGTTTGTCGCAAAGTGGCCAAAGCCGTGGCCGAAAGCAAACCGACACCGATTACCGTTAAAGCAGAGGAACTCAATGACTATCTCGGGAGACCGCGGTTCTTTGCCGAGACTGCAATCATGATTGACAGGCCAGGCGTTGTCACAGGGTTAGCATGGACGCCGACAGGAGGCGACATCCTTTTCGTAGAGGCAACTCAGATGCCAGGGAGTAAACAGCTGACTCTCACAGGGCAGCTCGGTGACGTCATGAAAGAGTCCGCTCAAGCCGCGCTTTCCTATGTTCGCTCCCAAGCCGAGGCTTTCGGCATCAACAAGGACTTCTTCGAAAAAACCGATATTCACATCCATGTACCGGCAGGGGCCATACCCAAAGACGGACCATCAGCAGGCGTCACGATGACAACAGCAATCGTTTCCATGTTGACCAGTAAATTAGTAAAGCAGGATTTAGCCATGACCGGGGAAATCACGCTCCGTGGCAAGGTTATGCCCATTGGCGGCGTGAAAGAAAAAGTGCTTGCGGCCAAGAGGGCAGGAATCAAAACGGTTATTTTACCTGAAAAGAACAAGAATGATCTGGATGATGTTCCAGAGGACGTGCGTAAGGAAATGAATTTTATTTTTGTCGACACGATAGACCAGGTGATAAAGGCTGCTCTGGACAATAGGAAATGATACCAAACGTCGGTGACGAAGAAATTAACAAGAAGGCACGCCTCCCGCCATGGTTTAAAATACGACTTACTGTAAATGATCGTTCAGCCAAGGTGCGGGACCTTATCAAAAGCAATAAACTCCAGACGGTTTGCAGGAGTGCGGTCTGCCCAAACCAAGCTGAATGCTGGAACAGCGGAACTGCAACATTCTTAATTCTTGGCAACGTCTGTACGCGCGGCTGCAAATTCTGCAATGTCCCGAAGGGGATACCTGAAGACATTGATAGCGATGAACCTAACCGTGTTGCAAGTGCTGTAAAATCGCTCCAGCTCAAATACGCCGTCATCACGTCTGTAACAAGAGATGATTTATCGGATGGTGGAGCTTCGTTTTTTGCAAGGACCATAACTGCAATTCATGAAAATGTACCAGGATGCTGCGTTGAAGTCTTGGTTCCGGATTTTCAAGGTTCGCACTCCTCTCTGAATACCGTTATTGATGCATCTCCCAATATCTTAAATCATAATCTTGAGACCGTTCCATCTCAATATCCCCGCGTCAGGCCGCAGGCGGATTACTATCGATCCCTGGAGTTGCTCGACCGGGCACGTTTGTCCGGAATTGTAACGAAGTCCGGTCTTATGCTTGGTTTTGGAGAAAAAATCGATGAAATCCGGGCGGTTTTACGAGATTTAAGTAACGTTGCCTGTTCAATTCTGACGATAGGTCAGTATCTGCAGCCGGGGAGATATCATCTGCCCGTCGTTAAATATTATCATCCCGATGAATTCATGTCGCTGCGTGACGAAGCTATGAAAATGGGATTTAACCAGGTAGTATCGGGTCCACTGGTTAGAAGCTCATATCATGCTGAGGAATACGGAAGGTGACAGAAATTGAAGTGGAAAGTGAGGCTAAATAATACATTTTATCCACGACGAGCATCTATGGAACTGAAAAATAAGAAAATAGAAGAGATAATTTCCTTTCTTTCTCTGTATCTTCACGGCAAGGAAATGGCGTTGAAGCTGGCCTTAGTAACATTTTTCTCAAAGGGCCATCTGCTGGTTGAAGACCTGCCGGGCCTCGGTAAAACGACCCTCGCCATTGGCATTGCGAAAGCCTTGGGGCTCCGATTCGGGAGAATACAGTGTACGAGCGATCTGCTCCCAAGTGACATAACCGGTCTATCGATTTACAACAAGAATACGGGAGAGTTTGAGTTTCACTCGGGCCCCATCTTTAACAATATCGTTCTCATCGATGAGATAAACAGGGCGACGCCTAAAACCCAGAGCGCCCTCATCGAAGGCATGGGCGAGAAACAGACCACTATTGAGCGACAAACTTACAAGCTGCCCAAACCGTTTTTCGTCATTGCCACGCAAAATCCTGTGGAGCAATTTGGCACTTTTCCACTCCCCGAATCGCAGCTCGACCGCTTCATGATGAAGATCAGTATCGGCTATCCATCGAAGGGCGCGGAGCGGGTCATACTACAGGGTGGAAGCAGGCGGGACGAATTGTATACACTTGATCCGATGATGACGAGTGAAGAAGTCGTGAGCATTCAGGACGACATCACTAAAAACGTATTTGTTTCGGAAAAGATACTTGAATATATACTCGCTATTGTGGAGGCAACAAGGATGAGCAAATACCTGCTCGCCGGAGTATCGACGAGAGGAGCTCTCGCGATAACTGCTACGGCGAAGGCTCATGCCTATTTTCAGGGTAGAGACTTCGTGGTCCCAGAGGACATTAAAGAACTTGCTGTGTATGTCATTCCGCACCGGGTAATTTTCAGGGAGGAGTATGAAACCCTGGAAAAAAAGGAGTTTATAACATCGCTATTAGATCAGGTTCAGGTTCCAGCGTAATTAGGGGTACCAGGGCAGGATGGTTATACGTAGCCCTCACCATTGCCTTGGGCGTTTCCGCTGTTAATACCGGCAACAATCTCATTTACCTCATCACGGCCGCATTCCTCAGCTTTCTGGGCGTTTCCGGCGTTTTCGGGAAGAGCAATATCGCAGGTGTTACGGTTGAGTTCGGCGTGTTTGGGGAAACCTACGCAAAGAGGGAGTTCCCGCTTAAGATCCGACTCGTTAACCGACATCGTTTTCTGCCATCCTTCCTTATCAGGGTACGAATCGGCACCAATGAAACGCTCTTCCCTTATGTGGGCGTCGGGGCTTCAGAGGAGAAATATATCAAGATGATAGCCGGAAGACGCGGCAGGCACTCCATCAATGCCGTCAGTGTCTCGTCCGCATTTCCATTCAATTTTTTCGTGAGACTCCGCAGCATCAATACCCCTTTTGAATATATCGTCTTTCCCGAGCCAAAAAAGTGCGCAATGGGTGATTTCCTAGAGAGAAAGCACAAAGCGAGGGGAGAGGCGTCTTCAAACCGGACAGGATATGAGGGAGAATTGATGTCCGTGCGAGATTATGCATACGGAGACCCGATGAAATACATCCATTGGAAAGCCAGCGCGAAGTCGCAAGAACTTAAAACCAAGGAGCTTTCATCTCTTTCGCAGAGACCTGTTGTCATCGACTTCGAAAATACCGGGATCAAAAACAGGGAAGAGCGGATTTCGTGTGTTACGTATCTTATACTACTCCTATACAGACGGAATATCCCGGTGGGACTGCGAATAGGGGGCCTTGAGTTTGGGCCCGGAACATCCGCATCCCATAAAACTGAAATGATCAGGGAGCTTGCACTTTATGACGAAGAGCATGCCGAAATATAACTCCCGGCTTAAGGTAGAGGATTCCGTTAAGGTATTGAGTTATCTCATAGGCGTCACTGGGGTCCTCTCGGCGGCCCGTTATGCCGGCCTAGTTTACTCGCTCGGTTTTTTTTCGCTTTGCATCGTCTCATTGTTTTTCGAA
>DASPQB010000004.1:0-4501 GCA_035625205.1 Nitrospirota bacterium
ACTTCAATAAAAATTGTTGATTACGATTTGAAAGAGCGTATAGAAGGGCAAAACTCAAAAATCACGCTTTCAGGAAGTACCCTTCGACCTTAGCCCCTCGAGTTTCAAAAAGGTCAGTGCCTTAATTACTAAATTTAAAGCATAAAATCATAGGGGTCCCTTAGTTTCCCTTTATCGGCAGTCTAAGCACGCGATCTCAGGCATAGAAATCACTTCAGCGTGCTTGAGCACCTCTTCTAATGGAACATACATACGCAAAGTAAGCGTAAAGGCTCCCGATGAAGGGCATGGTATCCAGTTATTCGCGTTATTTGGCTTTTGTGAGGAAATACGAATAATAAAGGATCCATCGTGGCTCTTGGTTATAGGGGATCGATCGCCCACAGCGTAACGCTTCTCTTTGTTGGGAACTAAATAGCTATCCTTATCATACACGGTAAGACTCCAGAAACCGGTGTCTTGTACCGGCGGGCGTGACTTAAAATGGACATCATAAGAATGGCTTCCATCAAGCAGACGGTCCATGTTATCAGTATAGGCGTTCCAGTATAATGCCTCCTCTGCCTGGTTCGCCGCTATACCGACCCGTGCAACATAAGCGCGAATTAGGGGCGGCGTATTGCTCTGGGCGAGATCAAGTCGGGTCATCCACGATCCATTCCTGACTGTTCCCTTGCCCGCGATTAACATACCCAGGCGATGCTTAAAGAAACAATCCAGCGATGGTACCATGAGAGTCCATCCAGCAAGAAAGGACGCAATTGCAACAGATGTAATGATGATTGCTTTCTTCACAAATCCCCCCAGACTTCTTTCAACTCATTTGTGTGAATTGAGTTGATAATCTTTTAACGAGGTGATTTGCATCCGATCCTGCAGCTGGTGGACTCGGGGAAGATCATCTTTGCCATCCACGAGGAACCGCGCCAGCACCCAAGCCTTCTTGCAGGGGGACTTCAATACCGGTAAGCCTCGCGCGTCACCAAGAAAATCTTGTCGGGCTAAAATTACCGTTACCGCCTTATTGAGGCCATATTCCCGAGACCCAACATAGGCGAAGACATCAGTGTTTTCCTTCATAAATTCGACGCTCCAGTACCGATCCGAAGCCGGCACCTCTATGACAAAAGGGCCTGAATCTATATCCACGGCTGCATATGAGTAAAGTGTGTCATTGTTCGGCCTTACGATCATTTTCGATGTGTCATCGGCCAGATTCCTCATGTGAAGCCATCTGTTCATCCCGCCGTCAAGGACAATTTTTTTCCAAGTTCGGCTAAATTCCCTGCTCGGATATGAATACATGGCAGCAACAAATCCTGCAATATAGCTGAAGACAATGATCAAAACCCAAAGGATAACCTTCTTCGTCATGAGCACATCCCTTAACAGAATCTCCGGACAATACATCCAGCAGGGAGAATGGCGCCTCTTTCAGTCGTGGGATTCTTTGAGCGCGGTAAGTTGTTCGCTCAACATCCGCAAGCGGCGACGCGCTTCCTTGTCGTAGGCCTGAGAGTTAGCGCGCGCCCGTTGCTCCCCATCAAAGTATTCGCCAGTCACACCATTAAGCTCAGGTGACACGGCAAGATACTCCACCGCATGCGCCCCCTCCTCCACGGTGCTCATCGGACCCCTGAAGTAATCGCTCTCAAGCACCATTCTTGTATTCATAAGGGACGCGGGGTGCAAAGCGTTGACCGTGGCACCGCTTTTGCTCAACTCTTCAGCGAGATCAAACGTGAACATGATTAGCGCAAGTTTGCTCTGACGGTATGCCCTCAAACCGTCGTACCCATCGTTGAGCATCACATTGTCAAACTCAATGGGCCGCTGGCCGACCGAAGCGACGTTGACGATACGCGTAGGAGTCGAGCGGCAGAGCAAAGGCAGTAGCCGGTGGGTAAGGAGGAAGGGGGCCAGGTAATTGACAGCGAAGCGTAACTCGTAGCCATCTGCACTTATTTCACGCCGGCCCTGGCGCGGTCCCGCTCCAATGCCAGCGTTATTAATGAGCACGTCAAGACGCGCCTGGTCGCCTTGTATCTCCTCGGCCAGCCGTCCGACTGCGTCGAGTGAGGAGAAATCGGCGTTGTAGTAAACGAGCTTCTGGTTACCGGTGGCGTCTCCGATTTCCTGAAGGGTGGCTTCTCCCTTTTCCCGGCTACGCCCATGTAGTAAAAGTGTCGCTCCTTGCGCAGCCAAATCACGCGCAACTTGCTTCCCCAAGCCTTCTGTGGCACCTGTGATCAGAATCACCTGATTCTTAACTGCTTGCGCCGTGTACATCATTTTCTCCTGTCATAAGGGCCACCTAACATTATTTTTTATGCTGCTTCCACATTTTCGTAAATCTTTAATTCATAGCGGTCGAAGCATATCTCCATTGCTCATTTGCGATTGTAATATACACCTTTTCCAAAAATCAGGGAATAGAATGTTTTCAGGAAGAACTAAATGGAATTTCCTTTTTGAGATTTTTGGAGCAGGCTGATAGTAAAATTTGGCGACTCCCCCTACTTATCTTCAAGGTGAGCAACCTCCGACCTTGATGATTACGGGAAGAAAGCAGGTATAACGGCTGAAAATCAGCGGTGGCTCCAGAGCATTTATCTTGACCCTTGCAAAAGAAGGGTAAGATCCCTAAAAGGCGATTGCGTTATATTAAGGTTCGATGGAGTCGAAGATAGGAGGTCGTAGAGGTGCTTAGTTTTAATTCGCCCAGGAACGTCGAACAGCAATGGAGCCTAAGATTGTACACAGCAATGCGGTAAGGTATAAAATAGTAATATCCTTCGTCACTCCGTCCAGAGTGGAGTAAAATAGCGCCTGTCTCATCCCATCTATTGCATACCGCATGGGAATAAAGGAGCTGACTGTCTGTAACCATGCTGGAAGAAAAGCAATCGTCGTGAACCCTCCACCTAAAAAGAACATGTAGGTAGCCACTACGGACGACGCCATTGCAATTGTTCTTGATCCTGAGAGGAGCGTCCCCACAATAGCCCCAAGACCAGATGCACAGACTGCAGTTCCTACAAAAATTGCGACAAAGGCTGGCCAGTGATTGAGAGGTGGCGCAACAATACCAAAACACATGCACAGAGCTACTGCGGGAACAAGAGCGATAAGTGAGGCGATGACTCCTCCGAGTAAGCGCCCACCAACTAATATCCAATTTTGTTGTGGAGTCAATAAGAGGTACCGAGCGGTCTTTCGTTCGATGTCTTGCGCACATAGGAGTGCTGTTCCCATAAGTCCAACACTCAAGACTAAAAGGACAAGGGCCGGAATTACTTGGTAATGAAGCCATTCAACATTTGTTTCCCGCAGATCATGTTCATCGATAAGAATCCGATATGGATTTGATTTATCCAGGTCAAATTTTCTATCAGCATCCTCTGCATCTTTTGGGCTTAATATTGGCGCATCAAAGTGTGCAACGGAGCGATCAACGCTGCGTCTTATATCATCTGCAAAATCAATATCAACGTTATTCAGAATGAGATGTACTTTCCCCATACCTTTTTGTACGTTTTGATCAAAATCCGAAGGGATCTTAATAATTGCCGCTACTTGTTGACTTTCCAGTAACCGCTGTGCGGTTTTTGTGTCAGTTGCTTGTAACTTTTTGGAAAAATCATAATTTACATAGGAATCCGTATCGGATTCGATAACTTGTTGCATATGTTCTGAATGTGGCCCATGACCTTCTACAACAAGTGCAACAGGTTGTTTGAGGACGGCAAGACTTAGCGCTACCAGAATAAGCGTCATTCCAATTGGAGGGATGAGTGCGCATGCGATCGCCGACGGCATTCGCCGCCACATAAGTAAATCATGCTTCGCGATTCTCCACATAGTCCTTATCATGTTGTACCTCTCCTAACGAAATATGACATGGCTGCAAGGGAGAGGATTGCCCATCCAAAAAGTGCAATAAAATTAATAGAAACAGATTCGGGAGTAACTCTTAAATCTAATGTAGCATGTTCTAGAATGCCGACTGCATAATACAGAGGGGTAAAATGGGCTATTGTCCAAATAGTATTTCCATCGAACCGTTCCGGTTCATAGGTTCCCGAGAATAGATACAGGGGTAAAGAGATTCCTAACATGAATGAAGCGACAGGAAGGGTCCGTTTCATTGCTGCACCAAGACATGCGCCAATAAAGCTGAAAATGATTATAGAAACGAGAAGCACGCTTGCCATCTCAACTGGGTGAACAGGTATTACTCCATGTCCAAAAATGACAATACCAACGGCAACAAGCATCGCGAAGACAGAAACGACATTTGTCGCAAATACACGACCCATAAGGGGAATAAGGGGGTGGACTGACGATACTGTAAGCAGGTCTACTGTTTTTGATTCAAATTCCCGCGCAACGGTAACCCCGCCTAAAATCCCAGAAATAATAAGTGCACTTAAGGCAAGTGCGCTGGTCACAAGGTATGGAATGAAGCCTGTGTCATGATCAATAAGATCAAATTCTTCCG
>DASPQB010000005.1:0-24771 GCA_035625205.1 Nitrospirota bacterium
TCCGTTCAGGTCCGCCGGTACCTTGGTAAATTTTCCAGAACCTTGCTACCGGACCCTCGCCTCTTTTGATATCGTCTCTGCCTTCTTGAGCGCAAAGCGTCCCTGGGTCGTTGCTCCCGTCCCACCGGCGTTCCGGTAATAAACCGCGGCCTGTTCCTTTTTCCCCATGTGCTCGCATACCTTACCAGCCCAATAGTATGCTGTACTCACCCACATGCCGGATGCCGGATAGAGTTCCGGTATTTTCAGAAATTCAGCGACAGCATCAGCGTCCCTGCGGAGCAGAAAGGTGCTCAGTCCTATCCAGAACTGCGTTGCAGCGCGATCTGAACCTTGCTGGTATTCCAAAGCAACTCGATACGCACGAATGGCGCTTTGATAATCCGCGAGCCGAAATTGGCAGTCGCCGATCCGCGTCAACGTGAAGCCCGAAGGGATCGTGCTGGTTCGGGAGTTGAGTACGCGCTGGTAGACAGAGAGGGCCTCGGAATATCTCGCTTCAGAAAACAATGTGTTCGCCTGCGCAAGCTCGCGGTCCACCGGCTGATCTGCATGCGCATTCGATAGTCCACATAACAAAAATATCAAGATAGCCTGCAGTAGGGTTTTTCTCATTCAAGTCTCCCAAAAGACTGTGTCAAATTTAGCACAAAGCATAGACTGGTTCAAGGATAAAATCCTTTCTGACATTATTCAGCACCACGTGTTCCAGCTACAGTAAAGCTTTTTTGAAATGATTCGTCGAAAAACAGAGCATGGATGACAAAAATGTCGAATCCCATAAAGCCTGGAAAATCAAATTGTTAATAAAGATAATCTCTATGTCAATTCGACAATATTTTCCGTATGGATAGCCGCACAAAGTTATCGTTGCCATAAAATCCTGTAAATTCAATAGACTTCAGTTTGGCACGAACATTGTGTAAGAATCCCGCAAAGCATGGACAATGAGCACTGTCATTCCCCTTTCCTTCCTACCCAGTAGGAAAACCCCTGACAGTGTCCATTGTTCGAGCTTCACCAAGGTGCATCAACGCAGGATGATACGGGGCACACGGAGACGGACAATCATACAGAGCAAGGAGGACATCATGTTTTTCAATAGCAATGCGTGCAAGAACATCGGCCCTGAAGAGTTAAACGCAAAAATGAATTCCGGGAAGGACTTTCTCCTGCTCGACGTCAGAACGCCGATGGAGCATTCAGCCCAATCTATAAAGGGGTCATACCTCCTTCCGCTCCAGGAACTCGGGCATCGTCTGGATGAGTTCCCCAAGAACAAGGAAATCGTCGTTTATTGCAGAGTCGGAAACAGGAGTGCCTATGCCTGCTCCTATCTCTCGCGTTTGGGATACAAAGTCAACAACCTCGAAGTCGGCATCATATCATGGAATACGGCCGGCAGTGTTTCTCTGGCGAAGGCATACCAAGAATGAAAACAAGAACGTTGAAATGGAGGTCCGCACAGGCTTCTTTTTTTCTTGCTCTCGTCCTGCTGTTGACTTTGGCCGTGACCGTTTACAGCTTCGCTCGAGGTGTTAACCCTTGAGCAGGCAATCCTGAAGTCGCCGGGTATTCACCAGGCGCTCGAATAGCACGAGATTGCTCAATGACTCCCCATGGTTCATCAAAGGAGCGTTGGACGAATCGATTGATACGTTACAGAGAAAGAGAGGGAACGTGGGAATCAGTGCATGGCACATCATGCGGGAAAAAATCAGTGTCGGACCCGATACAACGGCCCGGGAGGTGGCGATGAAGATCATTTCATCGGGACTTGCCGCAATGCCGGTCGTGAATGACGCCCGGGAGATCCTGGGGTTAGTATCGGAGAATGCTGTCCTGGACGCAATCCGGGAGGAACGGGATCTGGATGGCATCCCGGCGTCGGCGATCATGGTGCCGGCTCCTCTCATCACCGATGCCGACACGCCGACGAAGGAACTCATCAACCTGCTGCTAAAAAGTTGCTGCTCGGTCATTACGGTCATAAAGGACAAGAAGTACGTTGGGGTGATAAGCAGGCACATGCTGATGGACATCTTCACGTCCCCTCACTACGCACGCTTTGAGTCGAAGGTCCGGAAGGCGCCATTTACCTGCAAATAATTGGCGGGCTCCCACCGCTCATGCAGGTGGGTCTGCTGCGTCGTCTTCCTCATCGGTGAATGCCGCTGCGTTCGTAGGCCGGGGGATGACAAGATATGGGTGGACTTTGTCATACGCCTTTCCCGGCATCGTCGTGCTGGAGCACGCCCGTGGCTTGTTTTCGCACCTCCGGAATGACCCCTCTACGGGCGTCGTGGGGGTAATGCCCACGATTTTTTTTGGCTTGACAGCTTTCCACCCCCTTAGTATTATATTTTTACAATTTTGTCGCCTGCGACCGTTACAAGGTGCAGGCTCATCATAGTTATTGTTGGGAGGAATCATACCATGCCGTTTTACGAATATCGCTGTGAAGCATGCTGCAAGGAATTCGTGCTCCTGCAATCCCTGAACACCAAGGCTGATGACACCGTCTGTCCTTATTGCAGCGAAAAGAAGGCCAAGAAGCTCCTGTCCAAGTTTTCGTCGTACGGCGAAGGCTCGGTCTGCAGCACCGGGGGCCATACCTGGGGAGGCGGCTGAGGCGTTTAAACGTCCCCCGTGAGCGGACATAACCGTAAAAGCCTGAGGATCCCGTGATTCCCAGGCTTTTTTTGCAGGCCTCATGTGCGAAAAACAATTCACTGCACAGCACCCTCCTACGTCTTCGCCAATCCGCGAAATCGGAATCCGGTTCTTGGATTCGAGTCAAGCCGGAATAGTCTGGACCCAGTCGCCGGTGGCATGCCGAACTGCGCGGGCGCATTCTTTTCGTGGCTCCCTTCTCCCTTCCGTTGCAGTGCTTCGAGAAACGTGGAATTACGTTTTCCGGGCATGAACGATGTGCACCTATGAATACGTGGAACTTCCTCGATACGGGCCTCAATACCGGCTCGTTCAACATGGCCGTTGACGAAGAACTGCTCGCCCGCGCACAGCAGGGAGATCGGGTCCCTGTGCTTCGGTTTTACGGCTGGAATCCTCCTGCCGTATCCCTCGGCAGGTTTCAAAAAATCGAAGATGCCGTAAACAGCGAAGCCTGCAGACAGCGCGGCTTCGACATCGTGAGGAGAATCACCGGCGGCCGGGCCGTACTCCACCGCGATGAACTTACCTACAGTGTCATCAGCAGGACCGACAATCCCCTCTTCCCGCCGACTGTCCACGGTACGTATAAAGTCATCGCGGAAGGACTCCTGCGGGGCCTTAAAAATCTCGGCATTTCGGCTGAAATCGTCTCACGGTCGAGCCGTCATGCTCATCTCGTAGAAACACATGCGAAAGATCCAGCCTGTTTTTCCTCACCCTCATGGTACGAAATTGTGGTGAACGGGAAAAAGATCATCGGGAGCGCTCAGCGCAGACTGTCCTCTGCTTTTTTGCAGCACGGATCGATCCTGATCGATTATGATCCCTTTCTTGAAGCAGCAGTCATTCCCGGCGGAGGAACATCGTCCGCCATCACATCAATAAATCAGGAACTCAACAGATCCATTCCGCTTGCAGAGATCAAACAGGCTTTTCTGCAAGGCTTTGAACTCTCCAGCCACTAGACCGCCTGTGAGATTAGAGCGGCTTTTCACAGTTCCTTGACGGATACCGCCTGACCGCATGGCTTTCAGCGCGGCTTACTTCCGTATCCCCTCGGTCGGCTCCTCCCCCCGCTGTGTATGTTCTGTACCGCACGGCACGATTCTTTTGTAGTACCAGGAGTTCGCCTGAGATCAGCATCCTGCGACCCATTTCCAACGCTTCCCTGGCAGTGCGCTTCCTCTGCCCGGCCATGCAGGGATGATCCTTGACCGGCTCCTGCAATGAGGGTACAATAATGACGTGTACCTTGCTCCGTGGCTATGTCTTTCTCAACCGCTCCGCGATGGTTCCTGAACCGATCCGTACGGACGTCTATTTTTAAACACAGGTCAACGGATGGCACTCAAAAAAAGTCTTACAAAACTGCCTCTCCCGACTAATTCAAGCTCCCCACGCTCCGCCGCATCCAGAACGACTCCCAGGGCAGGGTGCTCGAAGATGAGCATGGTCCAGGCTGAAGACGGCGTGAGGGTGAGGCAGAACCGTATGCGCGGAATCGCCTAGGATCAAGCACATTGGCGCGGACATCGACACGATCCTCACCGCGATCGTGGGAATAACCGTCACATGAGGTTTCACAAGGTAGCCGCACCCTGATCGGATTCTTGACATCCCGGCATGTGGAACGCAGGTACTTGCCGTTGCCGGGCCGGCATATCCCGGAAGAAACAACAGAGCATTTCCTCAACTATGTCTATTAAAACAAAACTGACCTTCCTCTTCGTCGCGGTAACCTTCATCTCGCTCGTGCTTTTCGGGGCCATTGTCTTTTCCCAAGCACGCAAGACGCTGGAAACCGTCCGCCTTGCACAGTTGAACAATCTCGCGGACCTGAAAAAAGACAAGATAGAAACGTTCTTTAATGAACGGAAAGCAGATCTTAACTCGGCCCAGTATTTTCACAATATAAAGATCAACCTCCCCATCCTCACCAGCGCTCCACGGCAAGGCAGCGATCCGAAATATATCAAGGCAGTGAAGGAATTGGACGGCCAATTGAAACCTTTTCAGAATGCTCATGGCTTTCTGGACGTCATGCTCACGGATCGACAGGGCAGCATCGTCTATGCCAGTAACGATACCCATAATGCAATTTACCTGAGTCAGGTGCTCCCCGACGGGCATATGGTAGAAGAAGGCAAAAAAGACATTTACTTTTCCGATGTATTTCTCAACAGGAAGATGAGCAACGCGTTCGAAATATTCGGCATGGCTCCGGTAAAAGACCTCAAGGGAAATTTCATCGGAGAGGTCGTGATCGAGATCAATATGGAGCCTATCTACAAGTTCATCCAGGACAGCACCGGCCTGGGCGAAACCGGAGAGGCGTTAATCGACCGTAAGGAAGGAAACGAGGTACTCTTCTTAAGCCCCCTTCACCGTTTTCCCGACGCTGCTTTAAAAAAGAAAACACCCTTTAATGAAAAGATAGCATGGGCCGCGCAGAAGGCCGCCGTGGGAGAGACCGGATCAGGCATTACCTATGATTACGGAGGGACGGAAGTGCTGGCCGCCTGGCGTTATATCCCGTCCCTCCGGTGGGGACTGGTGACGAAGATCGACGTCGTAGAGGCCTTCGAACCGGTCCGTAGATTAAAAGTCATCGTCATGACCGTGGGTGCCTTCATGATACTCACCGGCATTTTGGCGGCTACGGCAATTGCCAGAAGCCTTGCGAGACCGATCCAGTCCTTACAGCGGGGAACGGCAATAATCGGCAGCGGCAATTTAGATTACAAAGTGGGGACAAACGCAAAGGATGAAGTGGGGCAACTCTCGAGGCTCATCGATTCCATGACCGAAAATTTAAAAAAGGTCACGGCGTCACGAGACGAGCTGAACGAGGAGATTGCCGAGCGCAAGAAGGCTGAGGAAGAGATCAGGAAGCTGAACAGGGAGCTTGAGGCACGCGTTGCCGAACGCACAGCCGAGCTCGCAAATGCCAACAAAGAGCTGGAGGCCTTCGCTTATTCCGTATCGCACGATCTGCGAGCTCCGCTCCGGAGTATCGAAGGCTTCAGTCTTGCGCTTCTCGAAGATTATCACGACACGCTGAACGACACGGGCAAGGACTACCTTACGCGCGTCCGGAAGGCAACCCTGCGAATGGGGCAGATTATTGACGACCTCCTGAAGCTGTCCCGCATTACCCGCAGTGAAATGAACCAGGAACAGGTGGACCTGAGCGCCATTGTGAAGAGCATTGCAGCGGGGTTGCAAGACAACCACCCGGAGCGGAGCGCGCAATTCATCATAGCCCCCGAGCTGACGGCTTACGGCGATGAGCGGCTCCTCACCGTGGCCCTTGAGAACTTGCTATCGAATGCGTGGAAATTTAGTGAAAAAGCCGCCACGAGTGTGATAGAATTCGGGGCTACCCGAAAAGACGGCAACCGCACGTACTTCATACGGGACAACGGGGCCGGCTTCGACATGGTCTATGCAGGCAAGCTTTTCAGCCCCTTCCAGCGGCTGCACAGGAGCGAGGAGTTTCCCGGCACCGGCATCGGCCTGGCCACGGTCAAACGCATCATCAACCGACACGGTGGAAAGGTCTGGATCGAAGCCGAGCCGGGAAAAGGGGCGACGGTTTTTTTTACGTTGTAAAGTAACTCTTGGACCCGATTATTCGTGCTCTACCTCGAAGTTTAAATTCAACCTTACGGTGATGCCGGTGAGAGGATCAATGAAGAACAAGATCATTCTCTTAGCTGAAGACAATCCCGACGACGTACAACTGACGCTCCGGGCCCTCAAGAAAAGCAAGATCATGAACGAAGTGGTGGTAACGCACGACGGCGTAGAGGCCTTGGAATACCTGTTCGGCACGGGCACGTACGCGGGACGTGACACGAAGATCCTGCCCCAGGTATTCCTTCTGGATCTGAAGATGCCCAGGATGGACGGACTCGAATTGCTGAAGCGCATTCGAAGCGATGAGCGGACAAAGTTTCTCCCGGTCGTGGTGCTCACGACGTCAAGCGAGGACAAGGACCTCGTAGAAAGCTACAAGCTTGGCGCGAACAGCTTTGTCAGAAAGCCCGTGGACTTCGATCAGTTCGCTGACGCCATAAAGCAGCTCGGGCTGTACTGGCTGGTGCTCAACGAAACGCCGTAGGGAGGCAGTTTCGTCTTCGCGTGCAGAGGTTCTGATGAACTTCACTCAATGCAGTAAAGCCTTTATTTTGTCATAATGTCCAAACCCCTCCATATACTGATTGTCGAGGATTCCGAGGACGATGCCCTCCTGCTCCTCCGAGAACTGCAGCGCGCAGGCTATGAACCCGTGTTTGAACGGGTCGAGACGCCGGAATCCATGCGAGCGGCGCTGCGGCAGCAGCAGTGGGACATCGTCGTTTCCGACTACCTTATGCCGCACTTCGGCGGCCTTGAGGCCCTGGAAGTGCTTAAGAACAGCCGTCTTGACCTGCCGTTCATCATTGTCTCAGGCAACATCGGAGAGGACATCGCCGTGGAGGCCATGAGAGCCGGCGCCCATGACTATATCATCAAGGGAAGTCTTGCCAGACTCATCCCTGCTGTGGAGCGGGAACTGCGCGAGGCGGTGACGCGGCGTGAACGTAAACGGACGGGTGACCAACTCGATCTCTTGAGCCGGCGTCTGGCGGAGACGCTCGAGACCATCAATGAAGGCTTTTTCACGCTCGACAAGGACTGGCGATTCACCTTTGTGAACACCGAGGCGGCCGAGATGTGGGGGAAACGAAAAAGTGAGTTGCTAGGCGCGTCCCTGTGGGACCTCGCGCCGCAGGCGGCGGGCTCCCTGTTCGAGGAACAGTACCAGAAGGTCATGAAAGAAAGGGTCCCTGTCCGGTTCGAGGCGATCTCGCCGCTGGTGGGCGTCTGGCTCGAGGTACGCGCTCATCCGAGCGAGGACGGCATCGCCGTCTATTTCCACAACATCATGGACCGCAAGAAAGCCGAAGAAAACATTTCCCGCCTGAACCGGATGTACGCCGTCCTCAGCAGGGTGAACGAGGCAATCGTCCGGATCAATGACATCCAACGACTGTACCAGGAAGTATGCCGGATCGCCATCGAGTACGGCAGCATTAACATGGCATGGATCGGCTTGATCGACCCCGTATCGAAACGGCTCATCCCCGCCGAAAGCTGCGGGGACGAGAGGGGATACCTGAAGGATATCAACATCGTTGCGGCCGATGTGCCGGAAGGCAGGGGGCCCACGGGCCGGGCCGTTGTCGAGGGGAAATACCAGATCTGCAACGACATTGCGCAAGATCCCCACATGGCGCACTGGCGCGACAAAGCGCTGCGTCATGGTTTCCGCACGTCGGCAGCTTTCCCGCTTCGTTCCGGCGGGGAGATCATCGGCGTTTTCAGCGTGTACGGGGACCGGCCTCAGGCTTTCACCAACGAAGAGATTGAACTCCTCTCATCCCTCGCCGAAGACGTCTCCCATGCCGTCGACTCCCTCTCGAATGAAAAGCTGCGGAAGGAGGCAGAAAAGAGAACGGAGGTCACGAACGCGCTGCTCGAGCTTTTCACGCAGAAATACTCGCGCAAGGAATATCTGGATGCTGCCTGCGGACTGGTCCACGAATGGAGCGGCATGCGCCACGTGGACGTCCGACTCGTCCGCGCGGATGACCATATCCCCTTCGAATCCTTCGAGGGATCCACTGATAAGGTCCTGGAAGAGGAAAACACCCTGTCGCTGAAGCGCGACCGAGGTGCCTCGACGCGGGTCGTAGAGGGATCGCCGGTTGAACCCGACTTCGTCTCCATGACTCCGAACGGATCGTTCTTCTCAGGCAATTTGATCAAGTTCCTAGACGGTCTTCCCCGTGAAGAACGCTCTCAGTACCGCGGCGTCAGCATGAGGTACGGATACAAATCACTCGCCGTCATCCCCATTCGGCATCAGGAAAGCACCATCGGCGCGATCCACCTCGCCGACGAACGCGAAGGCATGGTGCACCTCCAGAACGTGGAATTTCTTGAACACCTGGCCAACATCATCGGAGAAGCACTTTTGCGGTTTAACATTGAAGATGATCTGCGCAGGAACTTCGATACGCTGCAGAGAACGTCGGAGCTCCTCGAACGGTTTTTCTCTACGACGCACATGCTCATCGCGTACATGGACCGGGGTTTCAACTTCATACGCGTAAACCGGGCCTTTGCAGAGGCAGACTACTCAACGCCGGATGCATACGTCGGGAAGAACCATTTCAGCCTCTATCCCAATGAGGAAAACGAGGAGATATTCCGGCGGGTCGTGGAAACCGGCGAGCCCTTTCTGGCCTTCGAACGGCTTTTCACCTTCACCAAGCGTCCCGAGCTTGACGTTTCCTACTGGGACTGGAACGTGCTCCCGGTGAAGGAAGCCGATGGGCGGGTAAGCGGCATCATTTTTACACTCGTTAACGTCACCCCACGCAAGCGCGCGGAAGACGAACTGCGGCAATCCCTTGCCTACAACCGCAGCTTGATCGAGGCAAGCCTCGATCCGTTGGTCACCATCGGGCCCAAGGGTCAGATCACCGACGTGAATGCCGCTACTGAAATGGCGACCGGCCTTCTGCGCGATGAACTTATCGGCACCGATTTCTCCGAATATTTCACCGACCCCGCCAATGCGCGCGCCGGCTACCTGCAGGTGTTCCGCGAGGGCAAGGTCAGGGACTATGCACTCGAGATGCGACATCGCGATGGCCGGGTGACACCGGTCCTGTACAACGCCTCCACCTACCGGGACGATACCGGAACGATTCTTGGCATCTTTGCCGTGGCCCGCGACATCACCGAACTCAGGGAAGCCGAGCGCCGCACGTCGGTCACGAACAGTCTCCTGCAGTTATACACCCAGACTTACTCCCGCAAGAGCTATCTTGATGCGGCCGTCGAGATCATACGCTCCTGGAGCGGCTGCGCCAATGCAGGCATCCGGGTCAAGGACCAGGAGGGCTCCGTGCCTTATGTTACTTGTTCCGGGTTCGACAGCTCCTTCATTGAATCGGAGAGCCGACTGTCCCTAGCCGAGGACGACTGCGTGTGTACGCGGGTCATATCGGGAGTGCTGAATCCCGCGGACGCCGCCGCAACAACGCTGAACGGATCGATCTACTATAACAACGCCATACGGTTCCTGGAGAACCTGCCAGAAGCGCAAAAAAAGAGTTACCGGGGCCTCTGCCATCGGAGGGGCTTCAACTCCCTCGTCGTGGTCCCTGTCCGCTACCGGGACAAGATCCTCGGCGCCATCCACCTCGCCGACGAGCGGGAGGGAGTATTCCCCCTGAAAACCGTGGAGTTCCTGGAGCGCATAGCGCTCATCATCGGGGAGGCGCTCTACCGGTTCAGCATCGAAGAACAACAAGTACGCCTTGCGTCAGCCGTGGAATCCACGGCTGACGCCGTCGTGATCACGGAAACGTCAGCCGGAAAGATCCAGTATGTCAACTCAGCATTCGAACAAATTACAGGATATACGAAAGAAGAAATCATAGGGAATACCATCCATGTGCTGGAAAGCGGAAGGCATACCCGCGAGTTCTACGAGGAACTCAGGGAAACGCTCAAACGCGAAGGTGTTTGGCGGGGACTCATGATGAACAAAAGAAAGGATGGGACCCAGTACTATGAAGACTGCACGATTTCACCGGTCTGGGGGGCTTCGGGCGAGTTGCTGAATTTCGTTTCCCTCAAGCGGGACGTGACGGAAAAACTGCGGCTCGAGTCCATTGCCGAATCGGTCAGCACCATGGACAGCATCGGGTATATATTCTCCGGCGTGCGGCATGAAATCGGCAATCCTATTAATTCCATCAACATGATCCTCGGCCTCATAAAGGCTAAATTGCCCACACTGTCTCAGGAAGCGATCGCCGACTATCTTGACCGGATCATCGGCCAGGTCGGACGCGTGGAATTTCTGCTGCGTTCACTCAAGACCTTCAACATGTTCGAGAGCCAGGAACCCCAGGACCTGCAGATTGCGTCGTTCCTGGACCAGTTCCTGCCCCTTATCAGGGACGATTTCGCAAAAAAGGGGATTGAGCTCGAGGTGAAGAGGGATCAGCACACCCAGACGCTCAGTGCCGACCCACGGGCGCTCCAGCAGGTGCTCTTGAACCTTATGACCAACGCCTCGGATGCCGTAGCCGACAGTAAACACCCGAAGATTGTACTTGGCGTGTTCAGGTCGGGGGGCATGGTCAACATTCAAGTAGAGGACAACGGATGCGGCATCCCGGAAGATAAGAGGAAGGACTTATTCAAACCCTTTTACACGACCAAAGCCAAGGGTACCGGACTCGGCCTCGTGATCGTCAAGAAGATGCTCACGAAGATGAATGGCACAATCGAGCTGGAAAGCCGGCAGGGCATGGGGACCACGGTGATGATTTCGCTTCCTGAGAGAAAGCATGAACAGTAACAATATGAAAAAGATATTTCTTGTCATCGACGACGACAGGGTATTTGCGAACACTGTCAAGGAGTACCTCACCAGTAACACCGTAGAGGTTCTCGTCGCCAACACGGCCATGGACGGCCTCGCTATCTGCCACCAGAGAAAGACCGATGTTGTCCTTCTCGATCAGCAGCTCCCCGATGCGGAAGGCTACACACTCTGCGCCTCCATCCTGAAATGTAACGACCAGGCAAAAATCATCTTCTCGACCGCGTTCCCGAGCTTCGACAACGCTATCAAAGCGATCAGGTCCGGCGCATCAGATTACTTGTCAAAACCCTACGACCTTGAGGAGCTGGGCCTGGCTGTCCGACAGGCGTTCCGCACGCTGGAGCTGGAAAACGTGGAACAGATCCAGGATTACCAACGCACGCGGGAGATTGAAGAAACCGTCGTCATAGGCGGCGAGGGGCTTGCCGAAACTCTGAAGCTCGTGGATCTCGCGGCAACGACTGATTCGCCGGTACTCATTACCGGCGAGACCGGCACGGGCAAGACACTCGTTGCCAGAGCGATCCACTACCGGGGCCATTCGCACAAGGCGCCTTTTATCAGCATAAACTGCGCTTCACTTCCGGAAAACCTCATCGAGGCGGAACTGTTCGGGTATGAAAAGGGCGCCTTTACCGGCGCCATGGTGGCACGAAAGGGACTGTTCGAGATGGCCGAAGGCGGGACACTTTTTCTGGACGAGATCGGTGAAATGCCCATGCATTTGCAGGTCAAGCTCCTATCCGCCATCGAAGAGAAAAAATTGAGGCGGCTTGGCAGCGAATCGATCAGGCCGGTCAGCGTGCGAATCATTGCAGCGACGGGCGTCAAGCTCGAGGATTTTCTTGGCAAGACCTTCCGGAAGGATCTCTATTACCGCTTGAGCGTCATCCGGATGCATATACCGCCGCTCCGGGAACACCGCTCCGATATTCCGGATCTCTGCAAACACTTGCTGATAGCAATTACGGGCGGCCATGAGGTCACGCTGTCGGATGCCGAGATTAGCAATCTCTCCCGCTACGACTGGCCCGGAAACGTCCGTGAACTGAAAAATATTCTCGAACGGGCATACCTGCTCCAGAAAGACTCCGAGTTCAGGCCTTCCCAGATGCTGGGTCAGGCGCCGACTGCGGCGCCGGCGCCCGTCATGGGCGGAAGCATAGACGCAGAAGCTCCCATTCTGCCGCTTGAAGAAGTGGAAATGAACCATATTCACTATGTGCTCGGACGATTCGGCGGAAATTATACGCAGACCGCGAAAGCACTCGGCATATCCCTGTCCACGCTCAAAAGAAAATTGAGAGCCACGGAATAAATGATGCCAGCCTGTTCCTGAAAGTTCCCCATGGCGAAAACGAGGGGCTCCCAGGGAGACCCAGGCCCCCTCTATCCGTCATGAATTGACGTACCTCAGCTGCTTCCACCGCTCGGACGCCCCCTCTGAATTACCATGAAACCAATCCCTGGTACTTCCATTCAATGGCATTGAAACCCAAAATAATTACCCGTTCAAAATAAACCGTTCAAATTGATATGACGGGGGCTCGCAGAGCTCAATGTTCGCCTCCTATCCCCTTGATTCTTAACGCTTCGCTATTATGGCATCAGCCTTGCTTTAAAAAATTTCACTAGCTTAAACGAAGATGAAGATAAGGCGTTCCTCATGACTGTCAGTTACCTTTCTCATATGACCAGAAGAAAAACGAAAACGGTTCTCGTGGTGGATGATGAGCAGGAAAACCTCCGTACGTACGAGGAAATCCTTCATGATATGGATTATGACGTCCTGTCGCAGTCTGATGGCTGCTCCGCTTTGGCACTTCTCCGTGAAGAACCATCAGTAGATCTGATCATTACGGATTACCGGATGCCGGGTATGAACGGTATTGAATTCATCACAGAATTGCGACGTTCCCGGCCTTCTGTGCCGGTGATCATGATCACCGCATATGGAAACATCGAGACCTATCTCCATTCAGTCAGTCTTGGCGTCTTCGAGTATGTGCACAAGCCGGTAAAAAAAGAAGAATTCGAACGCATTGTAAAACATGCCCTGCACGATGCGGGTCCTCATGATGCAGTTGATGAGGTGCAGCCATGAACAACAACATTTTGCTGATTGACGACAATACCTCTATTTTGGAGACGCTCTCCCTCTGGTTGAGGACGCGTTTGCAGGACTGGGATATACTGACGGCCAGGAATGGCAACGAAGGCGCGGAGATCATGTCTTCCGTGCCGGTGTCTCTCGTCGTGACAGATCTCCAGATGCCCGGCATGGACGGCTACGGAGTAATTGAATTCCGAAACGGGAACTACCCGCTCGTTCCGCTCATTGTCATGACCGGCAACTTAACGCCCGATGTAAGGGAACAATTGCGGGGGCTACACGTATCCGCATGCGTTGAGAAACCTTTTGATTTCGAAACGTTGTTCCTCCACGTGGTCGGCGCACTTGGCGTTGATCCGGAGGCCGACGCCGTACTCGCCCATGCGGCCTCTATAGTCCGCGGCAGCAACGGCTTGCGTGACGGTTCGCAGCTGGCGAGCGGAAGCTCATAGCCTGTCTGACACAGGCGTGGGAAAGAAGAAGGATCAGCAGGGAGCTTTCACAAGACGTGCATGAGCACAAAAGGGCAGGGCAAGCTCATCACTTTTTTCTGAGGAGGACGTCATGGGCCCATGGGATCAGATGGTGGAAGAATTTTCCGGTATTGATGCCCAGGAGGATGCACGTGAGGATGTGAACAGCGATGATTCATTTCGCGAGCACGATGAGCATGCCATGGATGCGGCCCCTGATGACGTCTCAGCTAATGGTCTTGACGTCATCAGATTTTATTTCAAGGAGATCAGAAAATTGCCGCTCTTAAACTTCGAGCAGGAACAGGCGCTCGCCAAACGCGTCGTTGCGGGAGATGAGGAGGCACGCGCCCGGATGATCGAAGCCAATCTGCGCCTCGTGGTCGCGATCGGCAAGAAATACCTCAACCGGGGACTGCCGTTTTCAGACATCCTCGAAGAAGGGAATCTCGGCCTGATCAGGGCCGTGGAAAAATTCGATTACCGGAGGGGCTTTAAGTTCAGTACCTACGCGTCATGGTGGATCAGGCAGTCGATCGAACGGGGGATAGCGAACCATGTGAGGATCATCCGTCTGCCGGTACATGTTGCGGAGATCGCTAATTCCTACATGCGTACCGTGCGCAAGCTTACGCAGGAGCTCGGCCGCGAACCGGCGGCGGAAGAGGTCGCCAAAAGGATGAAAGTCAGCGTCCAGCGGGTGCGCGCGATTGCCCAGATATCGCGGGACACCTATTCGCTTGACATGCTCATCAGCGACGAAGGCGACGATACCCTGAAAGACGTTCTGCGCGACACGAATACACCATCCCCTGCAGCCGCAGTCAACGATGAGGGCAGACGCAAGTATCTCAACGAGTGGATTCAAGAGCTGCCGGACACAGAGCGGAACGTCCTCCGCATGCGATACGGTCTAAGCTCGGAAACGCCGCGGACGCTGGACAGTATCGGAAAACAGTTCGGTATTACGCGGGAACGGGTGCGACAGATCGAGAAACAGGCAATCGGAAAACTCCGGAATCTAACCAAGAACAGGGACATGGAGCTGGTCGACATGCTGTAAGCGGGGATACGAACACATTCTTACCCCATAAGGATTTAAAAAAAATTTAATCCCCAAGAACGATGGTGCGTATGCACACGCTTCGCATACATCGTACTCTCCCCCTTCCCCCATTTGCCCACGAAAGGGCAACTGGGGGAACTCCTCTTAATCGCTGACAACGCTCCGCATTTTTGATATTGCCCGAATTTCTCTCGTAGAGCAATTGCTCACAACCTCACTCCAGAACACCTTCTTCCTTTCAGGCTGACTTCTTTTTGAACTCCGGGTGGCCAGAATGACTCAATCTGGGTGACGCATACCTGATGACCAAGAAAAGATCCTCTCATGTATGCACATGAAAAATCTCCCCTCCCAGCCTCTTTAGGATATGGCACGATAGAAGCCCCTTCTGCCATCCTCAGTGGTTTCCTCAAACAGAGGCATCATGAGATTTCACGAAGTATCATAACACCAGCGGTCTCGATCCCATCATGCTATAATTGAATACATTGAGAAACAGAATCGTTTGTTCTTGCAAATTTGTGACCTGCTGTTGACACAGGGGGCATGACTCGGGCCCTCTAAAGACGACCGTCAGGTTTTACGTATCCCTTTTTTTGGATTCAGGCTTTTCGGGAAGAGGATGCTTGAGATGATAATTCCGCTCGCGCTGGAGGCCAACGATGGTTACCGCATACGCACTTATCGAAGTCCCCGCAAAACGTTCTGAGGCTGTTGTACAATATTTACACAAGTATCCCGAGATCAAGGAAGCGGCCGCTGTATACGGCGATATCGATGTGGTTGTCAAAGTCCAGGCTGCATCTCAAGAGGACCTCGACCGGGTGATCATGGACATCATCCAGGGGAATCCGGACGTCAAGGCGACGCGTACCCTGATCGTGATAGAAAAGATACAATGGACGCGGTAACAACGCTTCGGCAAACACACCTCCCTCGCGGCAAAACGAGTGTCGCGCAGAGGGAAAAGACCACCTCTCCGAACGACCGATATCCTCCTCTCAACGCTGTTCCCATACAAACAACAGCATGATGAGAACAGCTTGTAACGGCTGCGCCTTCCTGATCCCTCCCCCTCGCCACGAGGGCGGGAGGGCGTTATGTTTCTGTCCCTGGCTTGTTATATCTTTACAACGTGCGCTGCCTTGGGGCCTTTGGGGCTGTCGATAATTTCAAACGTTACTTCCTGTCCTTCGGCGAGAGTCTTGAATCCTTCACCCTCGATTTCGCTGAAATGCACGAACACGTCTCCGCCCTCATCCCTTTCAATGAACCCAAAACCTTTGGACTCATTGAACCATTTCACTTTACCTTTTGATGCCATCTGAGGAGCCTCCTTTCCGCTAACAATCAGAAAGCGCGGAAGAGCAAAACAAAAAAGCCGCGAAGCTAAGAGTCTCCGCGGCAATTCATACTGCAAAAACTTCCGAACTTCCCTGAAATATTTTCACATTCTATCCCCCAGAAGTCAAGAGGCAAGTTGCATGGTCGGCGTCACTGTTTCCTCTTTCCGGGCGCAATGGTGGTACTTCTGTCCCGATGTTCTGATATAATGGAATCACATACATTGTTTCAATCACGAGGCTTGTCCTGTACTGCAGGCTCTAGCCACTGTTTCCCAATGCAAACTTAACATAAGCCTTTACGGGCCACTCAATCTACCAGAACGCCAGGTGATTACTCTATGACAGAACCGATAAGCAGGGAAGCGCACAAAACCATCCATCTGAAAGACTACCGGAAACCGGACTATCTCATCGAAACCGTGAACCTCGAGTTCCACCTCGATGAGACGCATACCCGTGTCAAATCGCTCTTGACCGTTGTCTGCAACCACGACACGTCCGAAGGCACCCCCGCTCTCGTCCTGAATGGCAGGGAACTGGCCCTGAAAGCCGTAAAACTCGACGGCCACGATCTCCGCGATCAGGATTATACGCTTGATGCTTCATCGCTTACGATCCTGCATGTCCCCGACCGCTTTTCGCTCGAAATCGAAACCGAGATCAACCCCCGGGACAATACCGAGCTCTCCGGACTCTATCTCTCAGGCGGGAACTTCTGCACACAGTGCGAGGCCGAGGGGTTCCGCAAAATAACCTATTACCCCGACCGGCCCGATGTCATGGCCCGGTTCTTTACGACCATTGTCGCAGATAAGCGGAAATACCCCGTTCTGCTCTCGAATGGCAACCTTATTACGAGCGGCGATCTCAAGGACGGAAAACACTTCGCAAAATGGCATGACCCCTTTCCCAAGCCGTCATATCTCTTCGCCTTGGTAGCCGGCGATCTGGCCCGCGTCCGGGACCGCTTCACAACCATGTCTGGGAAGACGATTGACCTGAGCATCTTCGTCCAACATCATAACCAGGACAAGTGTGCGCACGCCATGGAGTCGCTCAAGCTCGCCATGAAATGGGATGAGGAGACATATGGCCGGGAGTATGATCTCGACACCTTCATGATCGTTGCTGTAGACGATTTCAACATGGGCGCCATGGAGAATAAAGGGTTGAACGTCTTTAACTCGAAGTTCATCCTTGCCAAACCCGAAACCGCCACGGATGTGGACTACCAGGGCATCATGGGCGTCGTTGGCCACGAATACTTCCACAATTGGTCCGGCGACCGGATCACCTGCCGCGACTGGTTTCAACTTTCGCTCAAGGAAGGTTTCACCGTGTTCCGCGACCAACACTTCATGGAAGACATGACCTCGCGGGGTGTCAAGCGCATAAGCGACGTGAACGTTCTCCGCACACATCAGTTCCGCGAGGACGCAAGCCCTATGGCGCATCCGGTTCGGCCAGAGTCTTATGTGGAGATCAATAATTTCTATACCCTCACGGTCTATAATAAAGGGGCGGAGGTGATCCGCATGCTGCGGACGATCCTCGGTCCCGAAGGTTTCCGCAAGGGCACGGACCTTTATTTCGCACGCCATGACGGTCAGGCAGTCACGACCGATGACTTCGTACAGGCCATGGAGGACGCGACGGGCACTGACCTTCGCCAGTTCAAGCTCTGGTATTCCCAGGCAGGGACGCCCGAGTTGACGGTGACGAGACGCTATGATCCCCGGACGAAAACCTTCGAGCTGTCCTTCAAGCAAGCCTGCCCGCCTACTCCGGGCCAGGAGGAGAAGAAGCCGATGCATATCCCTGTTGCCATCGGCCTGCTCGGGCAAGACGGTCGTGATATCCCGCTGCGAATCGCCGGGGAATCCCGTCCTCCCACGCCCCTTGCGGTAAAAGGTGGTACGGGGGACGGGGAGACGCGCGTCCTCCAGATAAAGAAACCGCTGGAAAAGTTCGTCTTCAACGACGTCCCGCAGGAGCCGGTGCCGTCCCTCATGCGCCATTTTTCCGCGCCGGTAAAAGTAAAGCTTGATCTCGCTGACAACGAGCGACTGTTCCTCATGGCCCACGACAGTGATGAGTTCAACCGCTGGGACGCGGGACAGCAGCTTGCGGTCAAACTCATTCTTCAGTTGATCAAGGATTTTCAGCAGGGCAAAAAGCTCAAGCTGGCACCCTCGTTCATCAGCGCCTTCAACAAATTCCTCGGAAGTTCCATGGATGATAAGGCCTTCCAGGCGTTTGCCCTCTCGCTTCCGGCGGAGACCTATCTTGCCGACTTCATGGAGGTGATCGACCCTACGGCCATCCACGAGGCTCGGCGGTCTTTGCAACGGGCGCTGGCTATGGAGCTCCGGGACACGTTTCTTGCCGTGTATTATACAAACCAGGATGCAGGGCCGTACAAGGTAGACCAGGCATCCATCGGACGGCGAAGTCTTAAGAATATCTGTCTTTCTTATCTCATGGAGCTGGATGAGCCCGGCATCCGCAAACTGTGCATGGAACAGTTCAGGACTGCCGGGAATATGACCGATGTGATGGCAAGCCTTGCGAACCTGGCGAACACCGACTGCCCGGAGCGCCGCGATGCACTCTCAGAATTTTACGAAACATGGAAGGACGACCTGCTCGTCATGGACAAGTGGCTTTCGATTCAGGCCCTGTCGCGCCTCTCCCATACCCTCGAGACGGTACGGGCGCTCATGAAAAATCCGGTATTTAACATAAAAAACCCGAACAAGGTCCGCTCCCTGATCGGCGCCTTTTCGACCAATTCCGTCCGGTTCCATGACCCGAGCGGCGAAGGTTATGACTTCCTGGCAGATCAGGTCCTTGCCATCGATCCCATGAATCCCCAGATTGCCGCACGCCTTGTCTCGGCATTCACCATGTGGAAACGATATGACAAGAACAGACAGAAGCTCATGAAAGAACAGCTTGAAAGGATACTGAGCTCCCCGAAGTTGTCGAAGGACGTGCACGAGATCGTGTCGAAAAGTCTGGTATGACCACGTCACGGATACACGGCAGCATGTCGTGTTCTGGAGAGGGGTATCCGCGCTTGTCTCAGCCTTCCCGTGCATCCATGAGTTAGACGATTGTTTCACGCTTATTGCTCCCCCTTCAAGCGCCCATAACCTGCCCCAACTCGCTTCTGCACTGATCGATATCGACAGCTTTGTGGAAATAAATGCAGCGCTCTTATTTGGAGAGATGACGAAAGGAAGGACCCTACCAGTAGAGAACTGCAAAGAAGAGAGCCATGAGGCCCAGCCCGAAGGGCACGCCGATCACGGCCCAGGCCCTGCTTGAAATGCGTAGTTTGTTCGCCGCGATAATATTCGGGATGTTGCCCGGGACCAGCATCCCGCCGGAAATAATAAGGCCCATGATAATGGCTTTGACCTGTGCAGCAGACATAAGGGGTCCTAACTCCGCAGCAGCAAGAGTCGCGTTGTCGAGGATCGCCGACATGATATTGACCCAGTAAAGCGCCGGGGCCGGCATTTTCACCAGGTACAGATCGACCAGCGGCTTAAACCCTGCTCCGAGCAGTATCAGGGCCAATACGAACACGTAGACCTTGAATGCCCTCAGCGCTATGTGCTGGAAAGGCTCGACAAAATCTTCCGTGAGGCTCTCCGAGCGTGTAACCTGCCGACCCCTGAAAAGACCACCGACAAAGGAGATGACGATAAGCCCCGGCAGTATGTAGACCCCGAAGGTACGTATCAGCATCAGGTAATCGCTGTCGAATGTCGTGCCCCTCAGCTTGGCCGCGGCTATCGTAGACAAAGGCATGCCGATGGGGGTAAGTGCCGCGCCCATGCCGATCGAAAAGCAGGCAAAGACGACGAGGCGCGTTCCATATTTCGCATCGAGGGTGATGGCGCTCACGACCTCGCAGAGGACCAGCGCTGCGATGATCGCGGTTATCACGCTCGAAAGCAGACCCAGGACAAAAATAAGCGTAAAGGCGAAGGCCCGCGGTCCTAGCCAGTGTTCGATCGCAACGATCTTTTTCTTCATCGGCTCGCGTATTGCGCGGAAGGCGAGCCCGAAAACCAAGGTGGCAATGGCCAACTTTACGGGTGCGAACAATGCGGACTCAATGAGCCGTATGGTCAAAAGCGGTTCCGGCCCCATCAGGTGGGAGAGTGCAAGCGTGAGGGAACCGACGGCAAGCAGGAACAGCTCCAGGTTATGCTCGACTTTCTTCACAAGCATGGGGAGGAACAGGAGCAGCATAAAGATGAGGATGAGAAGACAGATGATAACCATGAGCGTCCTTGAGCATGCTGGCATGTGTCGCTCGCATAAATGCCGCCTGCTCTTTGGTTATTTCGGATTTAACCAACAGGCCATCATAATACAAAAAGGGCCGGCATGCAATGACGCACACCGGGCCAGGGAGATAGACAATGACCCTTCAAATGGCCTTTTCTCCGCGTTCGTCCGTACGAATCCGGATAACATCGACAAGCGGGGTAACAAGGATTTTGCCGTCGCCAATGTTGCCGCTTCTGCTTTTTCCCTGAATGGCGGATATGGCCCGCTCAGCCATCCCATCGGCTACAATTACCTCGATCTTAACTTTCGGAAGAAATGAAATACCGAGTTCCGTACCTTGAAAGACCTCGACATGCCCTTTTTGCCTCCCGAATCCCCTTACTTCAGTTGTGACGGTCATGCCACCAATGCCGATAGCGATCAATGCATCCTTGACTTCATCTAGCTTGAATGGCTTTATGATCGCTTCAATCTTAGTCATTTCATCTCTTCATCCTCTAAACGCTGATCAGGACGCTCCTCTGATGATCGAACTACAATATTTTTTTGCCGAACTATATGATAATTCCGCCCCCACTAATAACCATCGATCCTATCCACTAGCAGCCTGGTTATTTTCTTGAACACGGAGTGTCCAGAATGACCCGCTGACGATTGCAAAAATCCCGACAGACGCTCCGAGTAATCTCGAAAATCTGATTTCGCCATGTTGATCACCACGCTATAATAACCAACATGGCTAATCCGATCACAATGATGATGAGACCACGTCCTCAACCACCCCTTCGTGCTACTGCCTCTCCGCCTTCTCCAGAGCTGCCACAGCGATGGGAAAAAGCCAGGCTCGAGATGTTATCGACAACCTTTGTCACGTTCTTTACCACAAAGATGCAATGCTCATGCCATGCTCGGCTAAAACAAAGAAATCATGAAATGACCACTTTCATTGCTTTTATTTGCAGGGTCAACATGCCGCGAGCATGTTCTTAATTCATGAGTGGTGATACTGGACGCGCATGATTAATTCATGGACAAGGGCCAGACGATGCTGAGTTCGCATCATTTTTGACGCGCACCCACCTCTCAGTGATGGAGGGTTTTCCGTGCTATTTTCTTGATATATCATTTTAACCAGCGGTTCCCGGTCTCTTTTTTTACGATCCCATAGAGGGTAGCCGAGCTTTTTATTTTTTGAGGATCGAGAAATGAAAAAGGAGGGCTCTAGAGAGAAATTGAGAGACAATGAGTGTAATAGGAGCCGGCCTGATTCATTTTTGGATAAATCAATTACACTCAGAAAAACGATCGCAGCAAAAATATTTTAAACTGTCTTTGGCATGCCGTTAAAGCAAGCCTAAAATCCGGTAGAAGATTGGGGCCGGCATGCAATGGTACATGCCGGCCAGGGAGGACAGACGGCGACCTCTCAAATCGCCGGGTATCCACGTTGATGCCCTTCATCCGGTAGAGGAATGACGAGGGCGAAACATCAGATCGCCTCGATGCCGCGTTCTCCGGTCCGGACTCGGACGACATTTGCGAGTTTCGTTACAAAGATCTTGCCGTCACCGATCTTACCGGACTTGGTTTTTTTCTGGATCGCTGCTAGAACTTTTTCCAGCATATCGTGACCAACTACCACTTCAACCTTCACTTTCGGAACGAAGGAGATATCTATCTCTGTTCCCTGAAACATCTCGACATGTCCTTTTTGCCTACCGAATCCTTTTGTTTCCGGAGTCACGGTCATGCCATGTACGCCGATGTCTACCAAGGCATCCTTGACCTCGTCCAGCTTGAACGGTTTTATAATCGCTTCGATCTTTATCATGATATCGCCTACCTGCGTGTCTTCGTGATGCTAAAGTCGGGGTAGGCGGTAACGGCCACCTCGCTCTGATCGAGGCCCTCAAACTCCACTTCTTCAGATACCCGCAGCGGGATGATCCTGTCTAATACTTTGAAGAACGCGTACATGACGGTGAAAACTAGAATGATATTTACGAGGACACCGCTTAATTCGGCCACAAACTGTGATCCGCCACCGTAAAACAATCCTTTGACCCCTCCAGCGACGCCGTTCCAACCGTCCCCGAACGAACCATCCGCAAAGAGCCCGAGAGCAATCATCCCCCAGGCGCCGCACACACCGTGGACCGAAACCGCGCCCACAGGATCATCGACCTTCAGTTTTTGTTCGACAAAAAAGACACTCGCACAGCACAGCACCCCGGCTACAAACCCTATCATCACGGCTCCGAGCGGGCTCACAAATGCGCAGGAAGCCGAGATGGCAACGAGACCACCGAGCAGTCCGTTGGCAATTAGGGAAAGATCGGGCTTACCAAACATGAACCATACATAGCACATAGCTGCGAAAGCTGCCGCCACGCCCGCAAGCATGGTATTTCCCGAGATGACGCCTATCCGGAGGCCGCCGTCAATCAAGGCGGGACCAGCATTGAATCCGAACGACCCGAAGAACAGAATCAGGCATCCCACGACTGCCATCGGGATATGGTGACCGGGAATAGCAATAGGCATTCCATTAGCCCTATATTTACCCATACGAGGACCGATTACGATCGCACCGGCCAGGCCGGTAACGCCTCCGACCATGTGAACGACCGATGAGCCGGCAAAGTCTATGACCCCATGGCCCAAACCAAAGTTCCTGCCGAGCTGAGCAAGCCATCCTCCACCCCAAACCCAGCTTGCGTACAGCGGATAAACGAACATTGCAAAGAAGAAACCGTATACGACGAAGGACTTGAAGGTCCAGCGCTCGGCCATTGCACCGGTCGGTATAGTCGCAGCGATATTTAGGTAAACTACCTGCGACAGGAAGAGCATGATGATCGAAACATCAGAGACCGCCCCGGCCAGGAAAAATCCTTTCGTGCCCGTCTGAAGCGCATGGCCGCAGATCCAGTACCCGAGCACGCCGAGAACATACACCATCATGTTCATTGCCATGGAATGGCCGGCGTTTTTTGCTCTCGTAAAGCCGGTCTCCATCATGGCAAAACCCGCTTGCATGAAAATTACAAGAAATGCGCAGATCAGTGTCCATATAACAGAAATTATCGAGCTGTTCATAATGTCTATGTTCCCTTTATTGTGACAACAGGTCACCGAACTGAATGATCATTCCGCCAAATATGATTACGCACAATCCTATCCACGTGGCAGCGGGAACAGTTTCTTTAAACACGAAGCGTCCAAATAATATACTGATAAGCGCAAAGATCGCGACATACACTCCAAGTAATTTTGAGAAATCCCATTTCACCATGTTGACCACCACGCCGTAGCAGCCCAACATGGTGAAACCCAACAGAATGATGATGATACCACTTCCACGAAGTCCCTTACGAACGACGGCATCACCGCCTACTTCCAGAATTGCTGCGGCGATGAAAACAAGCCAAGCTAGGGATGTCATCGTCAACCCTCCTTGATACGTCTATAGTGATTAATGCTTGCAATGCCCATGCCACTCTCGGCTAAAATAATAAACCCATAAAATGACTAATTTCCTTGCTCAAACTTGAGTAATCACCATACACAAGAGCTTTTATCTATTTTATGATAGATGAAATTACAGGCAATTGATTAATAATTGGGCATTGGTCAACAATGATCGCTCTACATAAAGTACGGGTGAGGTTGAGCAGACATATTCAGAATCAACAGGGGGAGAGGTTGTCGGAGGGTCACGGTGCCACCTTTTGGTGACATGGCCCAGGGGATGTTCGAAGATCAGTGGCAAGATGATCTCGCCCACGGGTAACTCATCCAAGCTGACCACGCCACTATCGATCGGCCCCTAGAAGCACATCATCATTGACCGCGAATGGAGGTTCCGGGACAACAGGGCTTATAGAGAGCCCAGCGAGCGTAAAAAAATTCTATCGAGCTGCAATACCCTGCAATGTTAAGACGTCAGTGCGCAGGTCCCCGGTGGATGATCAGCCAGATGACGAGTCCGAAAATAATGAGGGGGATCGAAATACCCAGCACGAGCCAGAGCGTTTTCTTCCACCTGCGCCTCCAGGCTGTTGGCGCGTGAAGCCGGTCGCACCTGCCGGTAAGTTTCACAGCAGAGGGGTTGTCCAGTTCCGCCTTCATTCCCGCGGCTGTTTGATAACGCTTCCTCGGATCGCGCTCCATTGCGTGGAGAATTATCTCCTCGATCTGCGGAGAGACCTTGGGGTTTCGTTTCCGCGGGGCAACAGGGTCGCCATCCACACGAGCATTCATAATCACGAGCGGGTTGTCGCTCTCACATTCGAATGGCGTCACGCCCACAACCAACTCATAGAGCATGGCGC
>DASPQB010000006.1:0-4826 GCA_035625205.1 Nitrospirota bacterium
AACCAGCGTAGCGGAGGGCTGCTTCTGAGCCCGTTCCTCGAGTAACGCTGAGTGTTGAGATGGGAATGAGCACGGGCTTGGAGGAAATCCTCTAGGCCCTGTTGTTCTAGCGCAACCGTGAGAACAATCGGAATGACATGCGGGAAGGGGTATAGTCTCTATAGAATACCATAGCCTATCGTGATAAGTTCTCCTAGAGAATTTACCTACAAGGTTGCAACGGCGCTTGCCATGCAGGCTATGCAGGCCCAGGTAAATATTCCACCTGAATGAATCGAAAACTCAGTGTCCGTTGTTAAAATTGGCGGTCCGCTGGGGCACGATGTCAGTGACTAGCATTTCGCGTTTACAAGACAACTTTCGACAGGTACTCTTTCGCCTTTCGATATCCTAACTCGATCATCTCGGACGCCCGATCATACTCCAATGACCGGCATGCGTTCCGGGCAATATCTATGACGATGTCGGGTGGATACGCAGCGAGCTTTTGACGTGCGATGTAATTCTGCATGGCATCAAACGCCTGAATGGCGATATCGTACGCTCCCCAATCCCGGCCTGTGCTGCTGGTCTCGGATCGTTGGTGGTTTATAAAGTGGTTGATCTTTTCATGCAACAACGATAAGTGGGACAGGGGTAGAGGACTCTCACGACTCGGTTGTTCCAGACTATCTGCGGGGCCGCCAAGATTTACCGCAATGGTCATATCAGTACCGTCACCGATCGTCGGGGCAACAGGCACAGGATTTAATATCCCTCCATCGATAAGATCTTCTCCTCTGAGCCGAAAGGGAGTAAAAAAAAGTGGTACTGACATGGACGCTCTTATCGCGTCAAAAAGTCCGCCTGACTTTATCCATACTTCCTTCTGGCCCTTAAGGTCAGTTGCAACAGCAGTGAAGTGAATCGGCAGATCCTCGATCAGTTGCTCTCCCACGAGACCGACCAAGGTATTGATAATTTTGTCGCCTTTGACCAGCCCGCTCGTTCCCCAGGAAAGATCCAGCAATTTGACGATGTCGATCTTCGTTATGGCACGTACCCATTGTTCATATTCATCCAGTTTTCCGGCTGCGTAGATCCCCCCAATGAGCGCACCAATCGAGGAACCGGCTATGGAGCGTATGTCGTAATCATTTTCTTCAAGCCAGTGAATAACGCCAATATGCGCTAGACCCCGGGCACCGCCGCTCCCAAGAACCAGAGATACTGTTTTCATTTTCTTTTTTCTCCAAATCACGGATTTACGAAGTTGACCCGACCGTAAACATTGACCTTCAACGGCTATTCGTCACTGCTCTCATGATCCTGACATCACGTAGAGAACCTGCAAACACATATTGACAGAAATGCTTACTGTATGCTGCTTTAACTAAGTATCAACGAGGCGCGAGCCCGCGCCCGTCATGCGCTGTGTTTGACGACAGGGTTAACATGTTAAATCCTTGTTGTATTGCACGACCTGTCCATGCAATGCAACCTCTTTTTTGATGCTGTCCCACTGTGTGCCGTTCGACTTTCAGTAACCCCCAAGTGTGGATTTGAGCGTATTCGGGATCGGGACGCAGAGAGGCTCCTCTCCCTCGGCATCGCTATTCTTGAAAGCCCAGTCGAACAATGTTACCATATCTTATTCAAGTCTTTTTCTCTCCTTTGCAAGGAGAAGGAAGGTTGTGATAGCGATAGGCCGCGATTTCTTGCCGGGACATTGGTCAGCCAGGGGTAAAAGTATTTGGTGGGATTGAAGCTGGCCGTTGCGGCTGCATTCTCAAAGCTCTCGAGGCTCGGCTCTCCAGAGTCACCTGCATGACCGGGAGGAAACCCTTTGATACGTTTCCAACAGGGCGCGAAGCACCCCTCCTCAAGAAACAAAAAGTTACATATTTAACGCATAAGTGATGAATTCACGGAGAAGCAATTTCTGTAGGTTCAACCTTTTTCCAGGTTTTATCAGGGTTATACGCTGTCGTCGCCTTTGCTATCTCTTCTGTCTTGGGCCCAAGGTCCCTTTCATAAACCACACCCTCCTGGTTAACCACGAAGGTCATAATCCCCGATATCCCGTATTCTGCAGGATATGCGACCAGGCCAAAACCTTTTACCATTTTGCCGTTGACTACGTAATCAAGCTCGCCACCGGGAGCATTGCTGCCCTGCCTTTTCAGGATCTTAAAATAATACCCGTGGTACGGTGAAGGCTTTTCACCTTTCCTGAATGCGTATCCTTCTTCTGTTGCACGAGCAATGAATGGCCCTAGGGGACTACTTTCCTCTCCTGGAGCGGTTTCCCAATACAGTCCGTCCTTCTTGCCCTCCTGGCTCAGAAAGTGTTGTGCATATTGTAGTACGGTGTCGCCATCGTGGCCCTTGCTGGCATACTCACGCTGGGCACCAACATAAGCAAGAGCAACGCGAATGGTATTCAATTCGTTTCTGCCTATTCTCCGATTGATGATTTCTTCCTTGCCATCTTCTGTAAAAAAAATCCATCCTTCTCCTGACTTCACAAGGGGAATCGGGTAGCACCAACTGTCTTTCCCGATATAGACTAACAGTGTCCTGTCGTTAAATTTTGAGAACTTGACTCCTTCTGCCGCGGACTTCACGAAGCGTGCGCGGGCCAGCGTATCGGCAACAGCATCGCCAGAGGATACGACATCCCTGCTCCCAGGCCCGAAAATGGCCAGTAATTCCTTGGTGTCATTGTTCTTCGCTGCATCCAAGAGTGCATTGAATGCGTCCTGCGGAGACTTGAACTCTCTTTGCTTTATATCCTGAGCAGCGGCAAGAATACCAAAAGCCGTTAAAACAATTATACCGATGAAAACTGTTAAACCACGGCACAGGAAAGGGTATGTTCGTTTTGTTACACCGCTAAAAATCATTCCTTCCTCCCTACATCCGCTATCTGTTGATATCGCATTCATACTTACCAGCCGAGAGATGACGTCGGGCCGACGAGACATTACATAGTCTCACCGAGAACGCCCGCCACCATGGTATCCTCCACCGCCACGGAAGCCTCCGCCGCCGGCGGAGCCTCTAGCGGGAGCGGGGATGTGACCCGCATTGGTGCGGCTTCGGAATCCACGGTCACTTGCGGCACGCTCAAACCGGGTATTAGCGGAGCGCTCAAAAGCACTTGAGCGCGTTTCAGCAGAAGGTTTTGAAACAACACCGTAGCCCCGGTTCGGTCCATAAGCTTCTGTCTTATTTAGAATTGCCTGTGCACCTTTCTGCACAGAAGGGCTGGCCCTCCGCATGTCTCCAGTTTCCGTGAACGTTCCCCCACGAGATCTGTTTGTGGGATCTACGCGCACCATCTTGCCCGTTCTGGGATCATGATAATGATTGCTGATGAATTCTCCGTGCCTGTGCAAATGACCATGCCCATGCACTCTAACGGCAAAATCTACAAGAACAAAAAACCCGGGATACCAGAAATCAGACCACCAAAAAGGATAAGGTACCCATGTATAAAGGTATGCGTAATCAGGTGGTGGAGCATAGTACGTCACAACCGGTGGGCCTTCAGTAGTATAATAGTCGTTTAACCCTGTGGGTTCAGGATAATTCAACCCTGGCGTTTCATTTGGGAACGGAGGCAGCGCAGTCTTTACGGCCATCTTATTTCTCGTTACGACGTCCTGAAAAGCTGACATTGCCGCATCTTTCCCCAAAGATAATTTGCCGGAATCAGCCGCCGCATTAATTGAAGTTTGTAACTCCCCTATCACATCTGGCGTAACCGGGTAATCGGCAATCCACCCATTCTGGGGTGATATGCCGATAGAACTCAATTTACTCTCCGCTTCGGTTTCACTCATCGCCGTACCAAGTTTCAGTGCTTCCGCGAGATCGGCCGCAAAATCTCCTTCACGAACAAGTGGTTGTGCTATAGGAGCGTTAACGCCTGCCGTCTGCTCTGCCTGCGCACTCACCACTCTCGGGATCGATATCAAGATGCCTAGGATGACAATGAAGACTCTCAAGAGAGAACTCCTCATACACCATTCTCCTTTAGCCGGCTGAACCTTCTTATATTTTATCAAATAAAAATGATATTTGTAGCAATTACAGGTGGGAGATCAATTTTTGGAGTTGGCCGGATGGTGTCTCTGGGTGTCAACGCGGACTATGGAGATCTGAGGAAAATGAGCAGGATAATCAACATATTATTTAGGTATATGTCAAGAACATCAATTGAGTATTTAACGTTGCAGAAGGTGGATTGTTAATTCAAGTGTAGCCGCGAAGGGAATAATAAAAAACCACAGAAAGGATGTTTCAATTTCAAAAAAATGAACCTGTCAGCGGATTTGAAGGGTGTGATCCTCAAGCACCAGAGCTCAAAATATCTTAGTTGCAAGAACGTAGCCGGACAATGATGGGTTTTCTGAAGAAAGGTGATAAAAAAAAGGGGCAGGAATCACTTGCCCCTTTCCTCCAGCATCAAGATACTACTGTGCTGACCAGCCCGCTGTATTACCATTCATTATAGCCGTCGGATCAAGGAGTGTGCTTACACCGACAGTTTGACCGGCCTGATAATAGATGTTGGTGGCAGCGCCGTTTCCACCGCCTGTCGCATAACATCTGTCCCCTGATCTGTTCTTGGAGCTTGCACCATAATTCTGCCCGTTATTTGCCGTAACATACTCCAAATACACGTTGTTGGACGTGTTCACCGATGTTGTTGAGCCTGCTACAGCCCCAAGAGTGAAGGTTCCCCCGCCTCCAATAACCTGCTGTGCCATCGCAGGCACTGCGCCGATAATACAGAGAAGCGAAACGATACATAGAAAACCAATGATTTTCTTCATCAG
>DASPQB010000007.1:0-14719 GCA_035625205.1 Nitrospirota bacterium
CGCTCCGCATGTCGTGGACGCCGTACGGAAATACATCGAGGCAAAGTACGGGACCGACAAGTTGTACCAGGGCGGGCTCACTGTGAATACGGCCATCGACCTTAATCTGCAACGCGCCGCGGTCAACGCGCTCCGTGAAGGACTCGGGGCGCTCGACAAGCGACATGGCTTCCGCGGCCGCATCGGGTTCCAGCCGGTCAAATCCGAGCCCAGCCGCCTGGACACGCTCAGCGTGACGTTGAAGACGGGCGAGAGCTTTAACGCCCAGGTGCTCACGGTCGGGGATCGCTTTCTTACGGTGAGAGGGCGCGGCCTGGTAGGCCATATTCTCGGGGCCGACCTCGCCTGGGCGCTCGGCAATCACAAAGAGAACAAAGGAGCCCTGAGCGGGCCCAAAAAATTGGGCGAACTTTTTCAACCAGGTGACATCATCAAGGTCCGTTTGAAGAACTACGATAAGACAAGACGGATGGCAGCGTTTGCCCTGGACCAAACGCCGCTGGTGGAAGGCGCCGTGGTCTGCATCGAACCCTATACCGGGTTCGTGCGCGCCATGGTCGGGGGTTACAATTTCATGGAGGGCGGGTTCAACCACGCGACTGAGGCTAAGCGCCAGCCCGGATCGTCGTTCAAGCCGTTCATCTACGGATCGGCGCTCGAAAACGGATTTACGCCTGCTTCGATCCTTATGGACCTGCCGGTGATCCATGAAAAGAGCGCGTTAGAGAAAAAAAGCTGGAAACCGATGAACTACGACGGCCGCTTCCTCGGTCCCATGAGGCTCAGAACGGCCCTCGCCTTGTCGCGGAACGTGGTCACCGTGGGATTGCTCGAGAAGATCGGTCTGGACAAGGCCATCGATTTTGCGCGGCGGGCCGGCATCACGAGCAACATCAGCTACGACCTCACGACGGCCCTGGGCTCGTCCGTGGTGACTCCGCTCGAGCTCACGTCGGCGTATGCGACCTTCGCGTCCCAGGGGATGCGCACCGAGCCGATCTTGATCAGGAGCATCGTCGACGGCAACGGCAAAGTGCTCGAACATTTCGAGCCGAAGCCCGTGCAAACCATCGACCCCACGACCGCGTTCCTCGTCTCGAGCCTGCTTAAGAGCGTTGTGCAGGAAGGCACGGGCAGCGGCGCAAAAAGGCTCGGGAAGCCTCTGGCGGGCAAGACCGGCACAACGAACAATTTCGTGGACGCCTGGTTCGTGGGCTATGCGCCGTCCCTGGTAACGGGCGTGTGGGTCGGCTACGACAATTCCAAGGCGTCACTCGGGAACAAGGAGACCGGCGCGCGCGTCGCGCTCCCTATCTGGGTTTCCGTCATGGCCAGCGCGCTGTACAACAAACCTGCGGAGGACTTTCGTCCCACGGAAACCGTGTCGTTTCTGAATATCGATCCCGAGTCGGGCCTCCTAGCGCGGGAAGGCCAGAAGAACGCCATTCTCGACGCGTTCCGCAAAGGAACAGAACCGACGCAGTACGCTGATGCTGCGAAAAAATCGACAACGAATTTCTACAACCTGGACCAAGGATCTGCCGAGGACACGCAGGGCGCGAAAATCAATTCGGACAACAGATTCCGCCCTTAGTACTTCGGTTCATAAATTCGGCAACGTATTTCAAGCCGTCAGTTTATCAGCTATGGTTAGGGGCAGCTTAATTTTATTCAGCAAGACATTGAGGTTTTGCCGAGTGAATTTCCATTCAAGGGGTCTTAGGACCAGTTCGTACTCGCGTTGAAAACGAAGGAGGCGCTCTTCGAGTTCCTGAAGCGATTTGAAGTCGTTTGGAGTAAGTGCGTTGCGCTGAAGAATGGAAAAATATATTTCAATTTGATTCAACCAACATGCATGAACGGGAGCATGTACGAGTACCAGATTTGGGTAACGTGTTTGCAGTCTTTCGATAGCTTTGGCGCCTCGATGGGCCGATCCATTGTCAACCATCCAAAATACTCGTCGGGCGGTGGCATAGGGCGACCGACTCATGACATCCGCGACAAAGCGGTCAAAAGAAAGATGCCATTTTTTCGTTCACAGCGACCTGCATCTGATAGCCTTAGCCCTTATAACCGTTATATCCAGCCTCCGGGTTGGAAGGGTTCTGCAATGAGTCGGACGTAACGTCTTTGTTCGCTTTGAGCGAGATATGGGTTGTATGCGTATCTACTCGGTCCAGGATGCACTGTTCCTTAAGCAGCCGGACGAGAAACTGATAGCTGGTCATGGTAATGACGGGATCGTTTCCCGCGAACCGTTCTACCAGAGAGAACACATCATCGGCCAAGTTCGCCAGTGTATTTACTCTCCATAATGCACAAAATTGTTGTCGCAATATTTGACCTGATAAATTGCAAGATACAATCAGAATTCTGTACAACCGTTGACAAATCGTCTCTGCACACTTGTAGGTGTAGGCGATGATGATATGAAGGCCAAAGAATGACACATTCAACTACGAAGTTGCACACATGGCAACGGAAATGTTTGCAAACTTTCGATCGTAACATTGGAGTTCACAAATATCGGATCTGTAATCATGACATCTTAGAGTCTGCACTTGATAGCGATTGAGCTCGACTGCATGTTAAATCTAGAATTCGTGAAAGCAACCCAAAAAATACTTGACTGACAAATACTTTTTTGCAATAATATGTTACCATTCTTAACTTCCCTCATCTACGATTTAAGATCCAAGATTGAACATCATAGGAGCCCAAAAATGTTGCTGAACGCTAACGAAATCAATCTATTTTACACCACACTTGGTTTAGGAAAGCCCATGATGCTTATGCACGGCGGAAGCGGCTAGATCATTCTTATTTTCGGCACTGGCTCTACGTATAGCTCGCTTCGCTCTTGCCTGTTAAAAGTTCATACTATATACTTAATCGAGCGTAAGGAAGACCACTATGGCGATCAAGGCCAAAGATGATCAGACAAGAGTCCGAACACTGATTCTTGTATGTTGTGCGACATTATTCCTGGCAATGCTTCTCACGTCAGGAAGCATGTTGTTCCTTGTCCCTGTTACTTCGGGGGCAAAGAATCTTGCCGTCGCGGCCGTACTCCTCCTTTCCTTCCTCCCAGCAGGGATCGCGCCCATTTTGATTAAAACGCTGGGCAGCTATGCCAAACAGTCGGAGATGATGGCGACCCGCGACCCGTTGACCAACCTGTATAATCAGGCCACGTTCTGGGACTTCCTCGGGTACGAGATCGAACGGGCACGCAGGCAGAACTACCGTTTCACGGTCATGCTCGTCGACCTCGATAATTTCAAAGTGATCAACGACACATACGGGCACGAGTCCGGAGATGCCTACCTCATTGATTTTTCCAAGCTGTTCAAGGCTTCCATCCGCAAGGGTGATATTCCCGCTCGGTATGCTGGAGACAATTTTGCCGCGATACTCCCGATCTGTGACGAAGCACAGGCCTATCCCGTTGCCAAACGCCTGCTGGACAACCTTCGCGACCATTCCTTTATGCTTCCCGATGGGTCCATGGCGCGCATCACCGCCTCTATCGGTATAGCCGTGTTCCCTGACCACGCAAAGGACGCGGAGAGTTTGTTCCTGTTGGCGAACAGCATGATAAACCAGGCAAAGGTTTCGGGAAAGGACCGTGTCAGCATGCCGGGCGATGAAGTGGACCTGACCATCCTGAAGAGCGCCGGTGAAAAAAGCCTCTTCATCATGGACTCCATCAGGAAGAATCGTATCGTTCCGTATTTCCAACCGATCGTAAGCGTAAACCGATTGTCCGTGCTTGCGTATGAGGTCCTGACCCGCATCGTGACGCCCGAGCGGGTCGTCCCTGCCTCGGAGTTCATCGAGGCGGCCGAGGGAATGGGCGCCATCGGCAAGATCGACATCATGCTTGTGGAAAAGGCATTCGAGATCGTGAAACAGACGGGATACAAGGGCAAGCTATTCCTGAACCTCTCTCCCAAGGTTCTTGTTCTGAAGGAGTTCATGCCATCGGTTAGACAAATGATGTCAGGCTACGGACTGGAGCCATCACAACTGGTATTTGAGATCACCGAGCGCGAAACGGTGAAGAATATGAACTTGATCGAAAAGTCCGTTGCAGACATCAAGGACCAGGGGTTCTCGCTTGCCCTCGATGACTTCGGATCAGGCTATTCCTCCATCCAGTACCTTCGGATGTTCAAAGTGGAATATCTCAAGATCGACGGGATGTTCATCCGGGGAATGGCGGATAGGGGCAGCATGGAGCAGTCCATCGTGACGAACATCTCCCGCCTGGCCAATGATCTGGGCATCAAAACTATAGCAGAGTACGTCGAGTCCGAGCAAATCCTGGGCAATGTGAGGCTTGCCGGCATTGACTACGCCCAGGGCTATTACATACGCCAGCCTCAGCCGGCAATGTAATCCTCCTGTTTTCCGATCTTTTTCCCGACGTCGCCCCCCCGAGATGTGTCCTTTTCCCGTGAGTCTCGTCTTCACTTATCTTTGACGTAGGTTGATTTATCATCTGGCTATTAGCAAGTTTGAACCAGAACTTGCTATTAGTTCCGCTTTGTCGAAATCACAGCTTGTATATGATGTTAATGATAATACGAATTCGAAATAATAACGATTCCCGCTAGAAATGTCGATTGTTTACATCATTGGAAACTTGCGAACTTCAGGAAAAACCGCCCATCGTTTACTTTATCCGATAATCTCATTTGCCACATAGGAGACCAATAACTGTTCCAACTACAAAGATGCATACGAGTCACTCGAAAAGTGTGCGCATTTCTATATGCAATGTTGGCAACGCGATTCTCCGAATCCTTATTAAAATCTTCCTGTAACAATGATTTTTTCAACCTTCCAAAATATCAACATTTCATCTCGAAACTGATACTATCATTGCTTCTCTCCTCGTAATTTTCAATGAACACACTTCCTAATAAGATTTAAAAAAGTATTTAAACATTGGATCAAAACCCTGAAAAGAATAATAATAGACTTTTCATCGTCTCTTAGTTTAGTCAGCTGATTTGCTCTTCAAGTGATATATTAGTATTGCAAATCGTGATGATTTATAAACTTAATATACCTTATTCCAATTGACAGCGTTTTAAATGAGCTATATTTATAAAAAGGAGTATATTAGTCCGAAAACAAAGGTGGATTAGGGGCATATCCATGTGCAACGTCTACGTCAAAGTGTTTTCGGAGCCGGATCAGATTAACAATCTGAAAAAGTCGAGGTACCGACTCTAATCATGGGGCAGGGATGATGATGTCTTGCCGATTGGCACCTGGACGATGCTGTTATCCAGGTTTATCAGGGGCCAATTTAATAGTTTATGGACGGCGTTGTGTGAACCCGACCATAACAATATCAGGTCGAAGTAAAATTGCTGCCTTTTATCCAAAAAAGAGCGGGGAGGTGGCCACCAAGTCTGATCTGATCTTACCACTGCTTGAAGCCGGATGCCTGCCACTTGAGGAACACATGCTCTGACGAAATAAGCAGAGAAGGGAGAAAGCCATGAGTACGATTACTAATACTAAAGATCTTGGTGTTCGCAAAGAAACCGATAGCCTTGGAGAGGTCGATGTGCCAAGCACCAAGTTATGGGGAGCACAAACACAACGATCACTAGAACATTTCAGCATCGGGCAGGATCTGATCCCGCGAGAGATGATTGCGGCATACGCCACTTTGAAGAAGGCTGTGGCGAATGCGAATCATACAGGTGGACGGCTTGACGATGATCGACACAGACTCATTGTTCAGGCCTGTGATGAAATCCTTGCCGGCCGCCATGAGGATATGTTTCCTTTGCATGTATGGATGACGGGGAGCGGTACACAATTCAATATGAACGTGAATGAAGTTATATCCAATCGGTGCTGCCAGATCGCGGGCACGCCGCTCGGAAGCAAGACTCCGGTTCATCCCAATGACCACGTCAATATGTCACAGTCCTCCAACGATTCATTTCCCACTGCGATGAACATAGCAGCGGCAGTAAACGCGAAAGCAAGACTCATACCGGCGGTGAAAGCTCTGCGTGATGCGATCGCAGCGAAGGCTGAGCAGTGGAAGAACATCGTTAAGATCGGCCGCACACATATGCAGGATGCAACACCGCTTACACTCGGCGAGGAGTGGTCTGGTTACGCGGGGATGCTTGGCGACGATCTCGAGCGTATCGAGGACGCGCTGAAGGGTGTATACAGCCTCGCGCTTGGTGGCACAGCCGTAGGAACCGGAATCAATGCGGCGCCGGGATTTGGTGAAGCAGCGGCTGCCGAAATTGCGAAACTTACGAACCTGCCCTTCGTCAGTGCCCCGAACAAGTTCACGGTGCAGGGTGCTCACGATGCTCTGGTACAGCTTTCCGGTACACTACGCACTCTCGCAGTATCGCTTTACAAGATCGCGAATGATATACGATTGATGTCGTGCGGGCCGCGTGCCGGCTTCGCCGAGTTGATGATCCCGGCGAACGAGCCTGGCTCGTCGATCATGCCAGGCAAGGTTAACCCCACCCAGGCTGAGGCGCTGTCCATGATTGCTGTGCAAGTGATGGCAAATGACGTGGCAGTGGGTTTCGGAGGTGCCGGAGGCTACCTGGAAATGAACGTATACAAACCTCTGATTATCTTCAACAACATTCACTCCATCAAAATTATGAGCGATGGGTGCACTAACTTCCGCAAATTCCTGATCGAAGGCACGAAGCCGAATCTGAAGAAAATCAAAGAATACGTGGACCGTTCCTTGATGCTGGTAACCGCGCTATCACCCGTTATCGGTTATGACAAAGCCTCCAAGATTGCGCATTATGCGCTGGACAACGACTTGACGCTCAAAGAAGCAGCACTGAAGCTGGGATTTGTAACGGAAGAGGAGTTCGACAGCATAGTCGATCCAGCGAAGATGGTCCACCCGTATATTGCAAAAGCAAGCTGAGCGATATCAGGCTTATGACTCTAAACAAACATAGGTATGAAGCAATATCGAAAGGAGATATTATGAATTAAGTGGTAGGCCAAACCCTTGGATAGGGCTACCATAGTCATGAGGTTCAATTTCATCCCATGGGTGGCCGCCATATATTATGCCGGACTTGGTCTCGCGAATAAAAGCATTTTTGTTTATGTAATCGATTGTATCGTCGATCCGAGAATAAGGGCGAAGCCCTATGTGTCGACAAAAGGATTGACCAAAGACCAGCATGAGGTATAGACTCGTCAGCTATTCGATCTGGTTTTTGTTGTTTTGGCCCACTGTTCAGCGTGGTAGATGATTTCGAATGCATAGAGAGGGGGCTTTCATGAGGTCGGAGGAGCGTTCAAATCTTGTTCTAGCCTTCGCCCGACTTCTTTTCGTCAACGGGCAAACCACAGACGAGACTCTTTCAGCTGCGGAGCGACTCGGGCAGACGTTGGGATTGCACATAAAGATCATCCCGCGCTGGGGGGAGTTGCACTGTCAAGCCGAGGACAAGGACGCCAAATTAAGTTCCACCGTGGCAGCCGATCCTACTGGTGTGAACATGAACCGTGTAGTATCTGCGATGCATACTGTCGATGATCTCGGCGCAGGTCGCTTGGCGACGAACGCCGCAATGGCGGCGATCGGAGAGATCTCGCAGACGCCACCGGTGCCAACTTGGTTGTTCACTTTCGCGGCGGCGGCTGGTGCCGTGGCGCTAGCGGTGCTCTTCGGTATTCATCATCTATCTGCGGCGGTGCTGATATTTGTGAGCGCCGCAGTTGGTGCAATTCTTCGCCGCAGTGTGGCGCAGTACAGCGCAAACGTATTCATCCAACCCTTCTGTGCAGCGCTCCTCGCTGGACTTATCGGTGCCCTGGCGGTACGGTATGAGCTGAGTTCTTCGCTACGCCTGGTGGCGGTCTGCCCATGTATGGTCCTGGTGCCCGGGCCTCACATTCTGAATAGTTTATTGGATCTTATCAATGGCCGCATGCATCTAGGAGCCTCACGCTTGCTCTATGCGGGGATCGTCGTCGTGGCAATCTCGACGGGATTGCTGCTTGGCCTCGCGCTTCTTGGCGTCTCCTTACCGGTTGACCCCGCTGGAAGGGCCGTCCCATTGTGGCAAGATGTGATCGCAGCTGGCGTTGCCGTCGCTTCCTACAGCGTTTTTTACTCCATGCCGCTAAGTATGTTCGCTTGGCCGGTGGTGGTTGGCATGATAGCTCATGCGCTCAGATGGGGAACTATTGACTTGCTTGGTTCCAGCGCTGCAACAGGCACATTTGTCGCTTGTCTTTTCGTCGGACTGGTCCTCACTCCAGTAGCACACCGTTGGCACATGCCGTTTGCGGCAATCGGCTTCGCCTCCGTGGTATCGATGATACCAGGCGTTTTCCTATTCAGGATGGCCAGCGGTTTTGTGCAACTTGCTGGTGGCTCGAACACGACGTTAGAGATCATAGGCGCAACGATTGCCGACGGCGTGGTTGCTGTCACTGTCATTTTGGCAATGGCCTTCGGCCTCGTCATTCCGAAGATAGCCATCGATCGCCTTAGCGATCTAAACAACTGAAGTTCTGAGAGGCAAAAGAATATGACTATGTCTACTATAGTTTCAAGTGTCACAAATCCCTGGCCCGATCCATCGGATGACACATCGGCGTTATCGCGTTTAGAGAAGCGTCTTCCTACCTTGCTCAGCCTAATAGCGGGCATGGTCGACGTCATTGGCTTCTTGACCCTCGGTAGGATCTTCACCGCCCATATAACCGGCAATCTCGTGGTGATCTCGGCTGTGCTGGTGCTTGGTGGACCACTGAACCTGGCTCAGGCTCTGGCAATCCCGGTCTTCATCATCGCGGTCGCCACCATTTGGCTGTTTGCCAAGGCCTCAAGCCGGCGCGGTCCGAGCTTGGCGCGGACGCTTCTACTTGTTCAGTTTATTCTGCTTTCTGGAGTTTTGATTTTCAGCATCATCACTAAACCTTCCGCCAGTCCTCACGGATTGATGGCTGGTATCGCCATCATGATCGCTGTTGCTGCAATGGCTTGCCAGTATGCTCTTCTTCGCTTGGCTATACCGCACGCGCTTTCAACAGCTGTGATGACCGGCAATTTAACCAATACCGTCCTATCGTTGCTGGACACGCTAGCTCAAACCAGGCCTCTGACGGCGGGCGCCACAGAGCGGTTAAGAACATCGCTCCATCTGCTCATCGGCTTCCTCGTGGGCTGCCTTGTGGCTGCCGCGGCTGTCTCCATGATGGGAGACTGGGCTTGGTCATTTCCGTCGGCGTTGGCTGGCTTGGCGGTCGCGTTGCGGTAAGGAGAGGTCCCAACGGTTACTTCGAATCCTTCGCCGGCGAAGGGAGTTGCGTTGCTGAGATGCGGCGTTTGCTCAGAACCCTACTTTCGCTGATATCGACATATGCAGTCATCTTCGGCGTCATTCTGACGTTCAAAGCGCGCACCTTTTGACCAGAAATCCGCTGTATTTTCAATAGATCTACACTATAACCTTGAAGGAGTAGGCAATGATGATATGAAGGCCAAAGAATAACAATTTCAACTACAAACCTGCACATGCGGCAATCGAAAAGAGTGCACCTTTCTAGATGAAATATTGCAATCGCGATCATTCGAAGCCTCATCAACAGCATCCTGAACTGACGAAATTTCCATTCCTTGCAACACATAACGTTTCAAACAATAATTGTCGGCGCCTACTCATTTAATTCGTCCCCTTTCATAAAGCTTTACGTAGAAAACGCTTGCTGTTACAATATGCCATAATGGCCTGACCCTATAAGCTAGCTGGGGGAGGATCTATGAAAGACAAGGACAAGTTCGCTCGAAAAAAAACCTCTGGGTCAAAGAGAGCGCGAAGCGTTAAACGGAGCGGTTTAGGAAGCGGTGCTCGACAAAGGGGCAGGGCCCGTGCCGTCAGCAGGTCCGCGAAAACGGCGGAGCAGATGGAAGCCCGTTTTCGTGCCGTCTTCGACAACTCCAGGGATGCAATCGGTGTCTCCATGGCTGGTGTGCATGCGTTCGTGAATCCCGCGTACCTGGCACTGTTCGGCTTCCCCCCTGACACAGATCTTGGTGGCAGGCCGATCCTTGATCTTATCGCGCAGGGCAGCCGCGATCAGGTCGAGGAATTTACACGACGCCGCGTTCGGGGTGAGATGGCACCGTTGATTTACGAAACGCAGGGCCTTCGTGCCGACCAGTCAGAGTTCGATATGGAGGTCAGTGTTTCACAGTATCAGGAGAGCGGCGCCGACCACACACTCGTGATCCTGCGGGATATCACGACGCGAAAGATGGCCGAGGAGGAGATCGCGGAGCGCGGTACCATGCTGCAGCAAATCATGGACACCGCCAGCGTGGCAATCTTCTTAGTGGACTTGTCCGGTCGCATCATCCATGCCAATAGACGTATGGCCGAGATGTTTAGCTGCACGATAGAGCAGATAGTAGGGAGCGAATACGTCGAGCATGTCCATCTATCCGAGCGGGAGACCGGGCGGCAGAAAATGTTGGCACTACTGGCGAGCAAGATACCGTCCGTGGACCTCGAGCGTCTTTATCGGCGGAAGGACGGCACCGAGTTCTGGGGTCACCTTGCCGGCAGACGCTTCCACGACGTTCATGGCAGAGAGCTTGGCCTGATCGGTGTGATCACGGACATCGACAAACGCAAGAAAGCAGAACAGGCGCTCAAACAGACAAACGTAGAGCTTGCGGCATCGAATAAGGAGCTTGATGCTATTGCCTATTCCGTGTCTCATGACCTGCAAGCTCCTCTCCGGTCAATGTCGGGATTCGCCAAGATCCTGATTGAGGATTACGCAGACAAGCTCGATGCACAGTGCAATGATTATCTGGTCCGCATCATGAATGGCTCGGAGAAGATGAGCAAGCGAATCGACGCCCTTTTGCATTTATCACGGATATCGCGGCAAGATATCGAAAGGATTCAAATCAACCTAAGCAGAATTGCCTCATCAATTGCTGACGATATTCGCGGAACCAAAGCAAACAGACAAGTCGAGATCGTGATTGCTGAAGGTCTGAGCGCCTCTGCAGATCCTAATCTCATCAGGGTTGCCCTGTCGAACTTGTTTGAAAACGCCTGGAAGTTTACTTCAAAAACACCATATGCTCATATCGCGTTCGGGTCATTGGACAAAGAGGGCAAGACGGTTTATTTCATTAAAGACAATGGCGCCGGGTTCGATCCGACCCACGCAGATAAAATATTCTGGCCCTTCCACCGTCTACATTCTGACACCGAGTTCGAGGGCACGGGTATTGGCCTTGCCATCGTTGATCGGGTTATCCGCCGACACGGTGGAACGATCTGGGCGGAGGGTGGAATTGGAAAAGGAGCAACATTTTATTTCACCTTAGATTGATTATGGTGACTACATTGGTGCGCTCTCAGCAGAAGCTTTGATAAGAGCGGTCAAAAAAAGCCGCGCCCTCATGTCGTCGCTCAGATACAGGATACAATAAGAATCGAGTGCATTTGTTGTTGCATCCTGTACTTCTCAAGGCTTGCCTATTGCAGTTACTGCGGGCTTCAACTACAAGTTGTTGAATCGGGCAATCGCATTATCTGTGATTTACCAGATGAAATGTTGATGGCGCAATTCTTTGAAACCTTGTTAAAAAATTCCTGAAGTCGTGGTCAATTCAATTAATTGCAGCCTTCATGTTTCCACTCGAACTAAATATCAAAAAAACTCATCTCATCATCCTTAAAGAAGACTGTCCTTATTAGGTTACACGGTATCAGGGAAATCGAAGCGAAAAATAGGGGTTCCCTGATTGCAGAATTTATTTTACAATGTTAATATGTCTTTACAATTTTAAGTGGGGTTAACTCGTCGCTAGATCGAATAATGAATAATAGTAGACTTCATGCTGAATGTGGTGACTAAAACTCCATCCTGGACTAAATGATGTGAGCAAAAGTCGTCGATATCATACTTCAAATAGAAAATAATGACAGAAGCAAGAGGCAATATGCCCGGAAGAAGTGCTTTTCAACTAGGTCAGCTAAAAGGCAGTCACTATAGGCTTTTAAAATTCTCGTTTGCCTGTAAACAACGGCATAGGGAGGATCTATGACTCGTAATATGCAATTGACGGTCTTCGTATTATCGGTTTGTGTCTTAGTTTCTGCCTTAATCCTTTCATGCGGTTCTAGCAGCCAAATACCTCCTACAGGACCTTGCATATATAGTAATAATACAGGAACAGCCACTATTGAGTCTATCGTAACTTCAACATTTGAACCCGGGCTAGTAGTATCTTTCAGTTTTACCCCAGCTAACCCTAATTTTACACCATTATATGGAGATGATAATGGTGGAACTTTATTTACATCGGGCCCGCAACTACTACCTAGTGCTGAGTTTTTATCGGCTAACGGGATTACGGTTGGAGCAACACTCCCCGCTGATTTCGAACAGAAAGTTTCGGGGACATGCACTCCTCCTCCGTTGTTTACCTTCCCAACACTTTCTAATCTTTGGGGAACGTAGCCTTAATAAGTGTTTTACAGGTTAAGGGTTGTCCTGTTATCTTCTATGCACAGGCGGCTGTCAAAAGTCTATCTAGCATTATCAGCCAGAATTCTGCATAGATAAATTATCAACAGGACTGCAATCTAGTAGGTGCAGCTTGCGGCGTTTTTGATTTGATTGATGTGAAGAATATCGATCGTAACTTATCATAACCTATCGTTCCACGCCGACTGATTGACACGCGGCGTGTGAACTCATAGTTATATTTTATGAAAAAAAATCTAATTTACGTGGCAGTTTATATTTTAACAATTTTCTTATATATTTATTCGCTGCCGGTAATTGAGCATTTTATTGTTCTTAATCGAGCAATGCGAGGCATTTATTTAGTAGGAGGAATAATTGTTCTATCGATATATTTTTTAAGTTTTATGAACAATAAAATTAAACAAATTTATAATGAGGCAGCTGCAAAATATTCAGGAAAAGTTACTGTAGAAAAATTATTCTCTCCTCCTATTCTTTCTTTTAAATATAATAGCTACCCGATTATATGTTCATTTATATCAGGATCTCGCTATTCACCATCAATATCTTTTTTTAAGATACAAACTGATTTTCCGACATATATAGTGATAGAAATATCATATGAGAATTTTATTTATAAATCTTATAAAAAAATGGGAATTGAAGACCAAGATATAAAGATTGGAGATAGTCTATTTGATAACAAATTTAAAATTGAAATTAAAGGTGGAGATAAAACATTTATCAATGAGATTCTTTCCCCGGAAATTAAAAAACTTTTCATTTCATTTGTTGGAAGAAACCCAAGATTTTTTTTAAAAAAAGGAGAAATTGAATTTTATGTTACCGATTTGCCATTGGAGTTTGACAAACTGAATGCATATATTATTTTCTTGTTCCTAATTGTCGACCATATTCATAACCTATTACACCAAACTGAAGGCGACGATAAAATATCATCTACAAGCATAGATACTTTATCCTAGTTGCGATTGAATATATCCATAATTTCTGCACTGTTAATCATGCGATCGTAAATGAGCGCCTCTGGGTAATTTCTATGCGGTAAGGAATACCTAAATGCAATCTGATATCATTTATACCACGACTGAAAAGTTGAGATTAATTGTCATAAGCCTACACTTCCGCCTACTCATAACATGCTTAGGATTAGCAATGTTACTATTTCTAAGTCCTATAATATTTGCGAGCATGATCAATCCGAGAGTATGGTATGATTCTCTTATTGCGATATACTTTTTATTGTCTGGATTGTTTGCATGTATTTATTTCTTCAGTCGCAATATAATCCATCTTCTAATCTTCATGCCCGCCGTAATCTATTTGCTAATCAGTCTAATACGGTTTAAGTTTTAGAGACATGAGTTTCCGCTTGCCCTGCGTATCCAGAAGGGCATTTAGAAATAAAAAGGAGAAATACAAATGATGATAGCACTGACAGGGGTGATTGTATTGTGTTTAGTTGTTATTATTGTTCTGCTGGTTATCCTTAGTGGTTTTCGTCTGATTGGGGCCAATGAAGTAGGCATCCTTACTAAAAACATGTTTGGCAAAAAAATGCCAGCAGGACAAATAATCGCACGTCGAGGAGAAATAGGGGTTCAGGCGATGACTTTAATGCCAGGGCTCTACTGGAGGTTACCAATAATCTGGTCATTTACCAAAGTTCCAGTAGTGACGGTAGATATTGCCAGTGTCGGTATCGTCGAATCTATTGATGGTGAACCACTACCTAAAGGTAGAGTGTTAGCCGATGAAATCGAGTGCAATCAATTTCAAGATGCAGAGATGTTTTTAGCCAATCATGGAAAGAAGGGTCCTCAGGTTGGAATTCTACGTCCCGGCACCTATCGGATCAATACGAGACTGTTCAATATTACCAAGGCTCCCGCGGTAAAAATAGCTGAGAATACCATTGGCATTGCCGTTGCTAAAGATGGCATTCCGTTACCGACAGGCTATGTCATCGCACCGAAGGCGCTAAATGATGACGGTACCGAAGCAGACCACAAATCTTATCAAAATGGTCAGCTCTTTATCGATAGCAAAGGATACCGGGGATCTCAGTTGGATACCCTGCAGCCGGGAATATATTACATCAATCCGAACTTATTTGATATTAAAGTCGAAGCTGTTGCTGAGGTCCTTCCAGGATATG
>DASPQB010000008.1:0-21608 GCA_035625205.1 Nitrospirota bacterium
TGCCTGGACCGCTATATCAATACGCCCGTGCGCAACAAGGCGGCCCTTATCTGGGAAGCCGACAGCGGTCTATACCGGACCTACACCTACCAGCAGATGTATTACGAGGTCAACAAGTTCGCGAATGTGCTGAAGAAAAAAGGCATTAAGAAGGGCGACCGGGTCACGATCTACCTCCCGATGATCCCCGAACTGCCGATCGCCATGCTCGCCTGCGCCAGGATCGGCGCGATCCACAGCATCGTTTTCGGCGGGTTTTCCGCCAAGTCGCTCATGGACCGCATCCAGGACTGCGAGTCTACCATGCTCATCACCGCCGATGAAGGTGTGCGCGGAGGCCGTTTCGTGCCCATGAAGGCCAATGCTGACGAGGCCCTCAACGAATGCCCCAAGGTCAAGAACGTCATTGTGGTTCAACATGCCAAGACCAACAAGGCCGTCCTGGAGCCGAGCAGGGACTCGTGGTGGCACGAGGAAATGAACGCTCCCGATATCGCTCTCTACTGTGAGCCGGAGAAGATGGATGCGGAGGACCCGCTCTTCATTCTCTATACCTCAGGTTCCACGGGCAAGCCCAAGGGCGTGCTCCACACGACGGCAGGCTTCCTGCTGTATACGAACCTCACCTTTAAGTGGATTTTCGACTATCATGATGAGGACATCCACTTCTGCACTGCCGACATCGGCTGGGTCACGGGCCATAGTTACATCGTGTACGGGCCGCTTTCTGCGGGCGCCACGAGCCTGATGTTCGAGGGCATCCCGACGTACCCGAACCCTGCCAGGTTCTGGGACATCGTGGACAAGCATAAGGTGAATATCTTCTATACGGCGCCTACGGCCATACGGGCGCTCATGAAGGAAGGCGAGAAGTGGGTAGCCGGTCATGACTTGTCATCGATCAAGGTACTGGGCACCGTCGGCGAACCGATCAATCCCGAGGCCTGGATGTGGTACCACAAAAATATCGGCAGGGAAAAGGTTCCGATCGTCGACACGTGGTGGCAGACCGAGACCGGCGGGATTTTGATAACAGGGCTTCCCGGCGCCATTACGGCCAAGCCTGGATCGGCGACACAACCCTTCCCGGGCGTCGTGCCGGAAGTGGTCAAAGAAGACGGCAAGCCTGCCAAGGTGAACGAAGGCGGCTACCTTTGCATCGATAAGCCCTGGCCCGGCATGCTCCGCGGTACCTACGGCGATCCCGAGAACAAGCGCATCAAAGAGGTCTATTTCAGCAGGTTCCCGGGCAAGTACTTCACGGGAGATGGCGCCCGCTTCGATGAGGACGGCGACTACTGGCTCATGGGACGCGTGGACGACGTGATCAACGTTTCAGGCCACAGGCTCGGCACAGCTGAGGTCGAATCAGCGCTGGTCAGCCACGAGGCGGTTGCCGAAGCGGCAGTCGTTGGCTATCCCCACGACATCAAGGGTGAAGGCATTTATGTCTACGTTACCCTCAAGGAAGGCCGGACGCCGTCCGAGGAACTCAAGAAGATCCTCGCCGGGCACGTGCGGTCTGTCATCGGCCCGATCGCCACGCCCGACAAACTCCAGTTTGCGCCGGGTTTGCCGAAGACGCGGAGCGGCAAGATCATGCGCCGCATTCTCCGGAAGATCGCACACAACCAGGTGGATGAACTCGGCGATACTTCAACGCTGGCGGACCCGACCGTGGTCGATAGCCTCGTTAAGGGAAGAGTAGCGTAGCATGCCAGCTCACTGCCCTGACGCTTGACAGGCATCCCTGCGGAACCTATACTATACGAAGATGCTGGTTATCCATGTGGCAGCGCGTATAGGTGGGCGACGGCATGGGAGTATGCATTGCTAACAAGCCCATTTGCAGTCTACTAATGCAAATGGGCTTTTCTTTTCACGATCCAGGCAGCCTGAACCGAAAGGTCTTCTCCTCATGAGGTATTGTATGAGACGAATTGTACTTGTCGCCCTGATCTTCCTTCTTGCCGGGTACGCCGCGGCAGAGGATAAGCGCTATAAGGTCCCCATCGGCGATTCTCCGGCAGCCGGCCCCGTGGATGCTCCGGTCGTCATCATCGAATTTATCGATTTTCAGTGACCGCACTGTGTGGCGGCCGGTCCGACCGTCAAGAGAATCATGGACGTCTATAAGGGGAAAATCAGGCTTGTCATCAAGAACTATCCCTACATCTACCGTGACTATTCCCATCTTGCCGCCGAAGCATCGCTTGCGGCCCGGGACCAGGGCAAGTACTGGGAGATGCACGACCTTCTGATCAGGCGTTCGCCGAAACTGGACCGGGCCAGCCTCATGACGTACGCGCGTGAAATCGGGCTCGATGTGAAGAAGTTCGCCGAATCCCTTGACGCTGCGAAGCATGCCCAGGAAATCGAACGGGACAAGAAGCTGGCCGTTGATCTTGACCTCTATAATACACCGACTTTTTTCATCAATGGCCGTAAGGTCATCGGTGAACGGCCTCTTGAGTATTTCGAGAAAATCATCAATGAAGAACTGAAAAAATAAATTGAGATTACCGATTGAGGATCGAAATCGCGCTACGCGGGCCGTCTTTTTCCCACGGAACTCGGAGCGTTTTGTACAAGCGTACATCGCAATCGGCAGCAGGCAAGGATCATGGAGGGAAAACATGACTTTCCGAATGGTCGCAGCACTGGGACTCGTAGTTCTCCTGTCAGGCACTGTTTTCGCCGGAAACCTTGAGCCGTTCAAGACTGTTCCGGTCCCTGAACAAAACCCCCAGACTCCTGAGAAGATAGAACTCGGCAGAAAGCTTTTCTTTGACCGGAGGCTTTCCGGCGACGGGACCATGAGCTGTGCCACCTGTCATGACCCGGAGAGGGCGTTTACCGACGGCCTTGCCATTTCCCTCAGTTACCCCACGACGAGGAATTGGCGTAATGCTCCGACACTCGTCAACGTGGCGTTTCAGAAATACCTTTTTTTTGACGGCCGCGCCTTGACGCTTGAGGACCAGGCCCTGTTCCCCATGATGTCGGCATTCGAGATGAACCGTAACCTCGATTTCGTCGAGGAAGTGATCCGCAGTGTGCCTGAATATGCTGATGCATTCCAGAAAGTATTCGGCGGCGAGCCTTCACGGGAGCGGATCGCCATGGCCATCGCCTCTTTTGAACGGACGATCATTTCTTCAAACACGCCGCTCGACCGTCACCTGCGGGGAGAGAGTAAGGCCCTTTCCGATGACGCCAAAAAGGGGCTCGTGATCTTCATGGGCAAGGCCGGGTGCGTGGAGTGCCACTACGGCGTTAACCTGTCCGATGACACCTTCCATGCCTTGAACGTGCCGGAAAACGCCGACCAACAGAGCGATTCGCGTATTGCGACCACGCGGCGGTACGTGGCAAAAATTTACCACTTCGAGGATTACCGGAGCCTGGCCGAAGATCCGGGCAGGTACCTGATCACCAAGGATAGAAAAGACTGGAAAGCCTTCAGAACGCCGACGCTGCGCGAAATCGCGAAGACCGCGCCCTACATGCACAACGGGATTTTCCCGACGCTTGACGACGTGATCGATTTTTTCGACAGGGGGGGCGGCAAGGGAAATACCGTGCTCAAACCGTTAGGCTTAAGTACTCAGGAAAAGAATTATCTCAAGACGTTTCTTATCGAAGCGTTGACCAGCGAAGAATCTGTTTTCCAGTATCCGAAGGTGCCATAAAACCGGTCGGGTAGCGATGTCGGGGAAATGGCGAGGAAGCACAAAAACGCTAGTTACCGCAAATGACGCCGGGGTCGCGACGGCGTTTATCCTTTCCGCTCTTGCTGTATCTCGGCGATGACGAGTCAGGCTATCATGGACATTATCGAAGAGTTGATCAAACAAAAACCGCACCTCGCGGACCCGCTCAGGTTCTACAAAAAGGCCGTAGGGTTCATGAATGCCGCACAGGAAATTACGACGGCCGGGAGGCCGGCTGAGACCGCTTACGCTCCCGGCATCGCTGCCACGATCGTGGACATGTTGTCCCATGCGCTCGAACTCCCCGAGGGAGCGCTCTCTCCGCTCAAACATGCTTTGGAACTGGGGGAAATCGATTTTACGAGGCTGCCTTTGCGCGAAGTCCCGGCATTTTCGCTTCCCTATGCCGAGGAGGACCTGACGATGATCCTCTTTCTCGTGAGCAGGCCCTTCTTCCTTGCATGGGGCAAGGCTTGGAATCAGAACGGCACGTTATGGGAAGACGGGAAATGCCCCGTATGTCATGCGCAACCGTCGTTATCTTCCTTGACCCGGGACGGCCGGATGCAGCTTTACTGCTCGTTCTGCGGCGCGGCCGGATATGTCCCGCGGGCACTGTGCCCGGCATGTCTTAATCAGGATTTGGCGCAGTTGAACAGCTTCACGTTCACGGGCGAAGAAGGCTTTGCCGTCCAGACTTGCGATGCATGCAAAGCCTACGTGAAAAATGTGAAGCCGGAGGTGCTCTCCCGGTTCGGTCCGGACCTGGCCGATCTCATGAGCCTGCCTCTGGATATGGTGATCCAGGGGAAGGGATACAGCCGTCGCTCGCCAAATCCTATCGGAATGATCGATATGCGCGGACGCGGATAATTTCCCCACGCATCGTTCCTCGCGAAAATGCTCTCGAAGCGTTATTTCCCGAAGCAATTTCGCCTTGACTCTCATTCTGCCTTGCGTGATAATCAACGCCATTAACCGTGAGATGCAGTACCAGAAACCAGCAGGGGCCCCCTGAACAACGTATGAGCATCCGGGTGACCATGGTTTGCTTTGCGGCCCCTGAAGGTTAGGAAGATATTTTCAAGGAGACGTTCGATAGCGATGAAGGCATTAGTCAATAAAAAGGGACCACCATCATGGCAGGATGAGGTGAAACGCGTTGCAGCAGGCATACGGCGTCGCGTGCTGGAGCACACCATAAAGAATAACGGCGGGTATCTTTCCCAGGCCTGTTCGTCCGCCGAGATCATGGCAACGCTCTACGTGAAGGTCATGGACCTCGGGGAAATAGAAACTCCCCTCGTGCCAAAGCCTTTTCCCGGAGTGCCCGGTCCGGGAAATCCTCATTATTTTACGGGCGCTGCATTCAACGGCCCCAGTGAACATCATGACCGGTTCTTTCTTTCGCCTGCCCAGTATGCCCTCGTCTTGTATGCGACTCTCATCGAAACGGGCCGAATGGCAGAGGAAGGTTTACTTCAGTTCAACCAGGATGGAAGCTCTGTCGAGATGATCGGCGCCGAGCATTCGCCGGGCATGGAGACCATGACCGGCTCACTCGGCCAGGGTATCAGCCAGGCAGCGGGCATAGCCATGGCCAGAAGGAGAAAGGGCGAGAAGGGCAGGGTGTTCGTCTTCATGTCCGACGGCGAATTCCAGATCGGCCAGACGTGGGAAGCGCTCCAGTCCATGTCCTTTCATATGCTCGACAATATTCTCATCTACGTGGACGTGAACGGCTTCCAGTGTGATGGCAAGATGTGCACGGTCATGGACATTGAACCATTGGACAAGAGGCTCGAATCCTTTGGCGCACGGGTATTCCGGATAAACGGGCACGACAGCAAGCGCATTGCTGAAGTCGGAACCCTGAGGCCGGATGGCCGGCCGATCGTGATATTGTGCGATACTGATGCTGCGCGAGGGCTCGATGTTCTGAAAGCGCGGGCGCCAAAGATGCATTATGTACGTTTCTCTTCAGAGGAGGAAAAGCAGCGCTACAACAAAGCGCTGGAAACACTGGGCGGCAGTCGTGTGGCAAAAACGGAGAACGATAAAAAAGCGGCGCAGTCACGGTCCGGCCCCGAGATCGTGACCAGGGTACATGCAAGAAATCTCGTCACGTGGGCGGCTGATAAGCCCGACGTGCTCGTGCTTTCCGCAGATCTGACGAGCTCGACGGAGATCGATCTTTTCCGCGACACCTATCCGGAGCGGTTCCTGTCCATGGGGATTGCCGAGCAGAACATGCTGAGCTTTGCCGCGGGACTTGCGCGGGAGGGATTCATTCCCTTCGTGCATACGTTTGCGGTTTTTATCTATAGGAGGGCATTTGACCAGATCGCCATGTCCGTCGCATATCCGAACCTTCCCGTACGCATGATTGGATTTCTGCCGGGGATCACCACGCCAGGCGGCGCGACGCACCAGGCAATCGAAGATATTTCGCTCATGCGCTCGTTGCCGAACATGACCGTGCTCGAGTGTGGTGATGCGACCGACGTTGAGTCCGTGCTCGATGTTCTGCAGGACATCCACGGTCCGGTATATGTTCGCATGCTGCGGGGTGAGATGCCGCGTCTCTTCGATAAAACGGAGCCGATGCGGTTCGGAACGTCACGGGTGCTGTCGGAGGGAACCGACATAACGCTCTTGACCTCCGGCATCATGACCGAAGAAGCAATGAGGGGGGTCCAGGCGCTCGGGAAACGCGGGATATCGATCCAGCACATGCATGTCTCGACCTTGAAGCCATTCAACGACGAGGCAGTTATTGGTGCGATTGCGCGGTCACGCCATGGTGTTATCACGATGGAAAACCACCTGATCGTCGGCGGCCTGGGATCGATCATTGCCGAAACGATGGCGGACGCGGGGACTGCGAAGAAACTCGTCAGGATCGGGCTCAGGGATACGTTCAGCCATGGTGCGAGCAAACAGTACCTTTTAAAGGAGCACAAGATGGATGCAATGTCCCTGATCGGGGAGATAGAATCTCTGGTGCATGAAAAGTTCAATATCGCGGAAGAGGAACTTGCAAATACCCACATGACTGCAGTCCACAGCGCTTCAAAGGCAGAAGCGCTGTAAGAAGGCAGGAACGCCGTCCGCTGAATAGGATCTGCAAAATGAAAAAAAAGAAGGCTGCGAAGAGGGTTCCTGCTGAATCTAGGCTCATACGTGATACCAAGGCCCTTCTGGGAAAAAAAGAGTTGGCGGATGCGCTGACGGAACTGCATGCCGGCAAGAACGGTGAACTGGGATTTCTCCTAAAAGTGCTGAAGGAACGTCCCCGGAACTTTAATCCCTTCCTGCTCAAGGGAATGGCCATTTACAGGGAACCTTCCGCGCTGGATGGGAAAACGGCCGAACTCGTCGCCGTGGGCGCAGCCGCGGCTCTCCGATGCGACCATTGTCTTGAAGCCCACCTGCAGCGGGCCATGGATGCCGGGGCGTCGCTTGGAGAGCTCATGGATGCACTCCTCGTGGCCGGGGCGATCTCCGAGTCGTCCACACTCTCCGTCGCGTTCCGCAAGTACAAGCAGCTGGAAGGGAAGACCAGAAGAAACAGCGCTGACGAATAGGCGTGGTCTGCACGATGAAGGCTTTTCCATGATCATCCAAAAAACCTGCACCCCCGATTCCTTCTTCTCCGGTGACCGTTTTTCCGTCACCTACCGGCTTTTCGGTTCCGAGAAAAAAACCCGCTCTCAGGCAGAAGACATCTGTATTGAGCAGACTGTGGAGTTTCCCGCTGACGAGGTGCCGGAGGGGATTATCAGGGACCATGTCTTCGGGCGGATAGAACTGTTTGAACGATTTGATCGGGAAAGCTATAAGGCGACAATCAGCTATGCTGTCGAGATTGTTGCAGGAGAGTTGCCCCAATTCCTGAATGTCCTCTTCGGCAACAGCAGTATCAAGCCCGGCATCCGCGTGGAGCACCTTGACCTTCCGGAGTCCTTGCTCAAACTGTTCCGAGGGCCCCGTTTCGGAAGGCAGGGGCTGCGAACACTGTTCCACGCGCCGAACCGTCCACTCCTTATGGCGGCCATCAAGCCCATGGGGTTGTCGTGCAAGGAGCTTGCGGACCTCGCGTACCAATTCGCATTGGGCGGCATGGACATGATCAAGGATGATCACGGGCTGACAGACCAGTGCTGTTCTCCGTTCGGGGACCGGGTCAAACGGTGCGCCGAAGCGGTTCAGAAAGCGAACAGGGAAACAGGCGGATGCGCGATCTATGTTGCGAATATCACGGCGCCCAATGCTCTGGTCAGGAAGCGAGCTCGGTTTGCAAAAGACGCGGGAGCAGGCGGAGTGATGGCGGCGCCGGGCCTGATCGGCATGGATCTGATGCGGGAACTGGCTGGCGACAACACCCTGGCGCTGCCGGTCCTGATGCACCCGGCTTTGCTGGGTAGTTTTGTGACAAACCGGGACGGGATTTCCCACAGCGTCCTCTTTGGCCAGCTCGCACGTCTGGCCGGTGCCGACGCAACCATCTTCCCGAACTTCGGGGGACGGTTTTCGTTCAGCCGCGAAGAATGCAAGGAAATCGCCAAAGGAACGGCTGAGCACATGGGCAATCTGAAAGCTATCTTCCCTGCGCCGGGAGGAGGGATGAGCCTGGACAAGGTGCCGGACATGCTTGAAACCTATGGCCAGGACCTGATCTTCTTGATTGGCGGGGGGCTGTTCAAACACGGTCCGAACCTCATTGAGAATTGCCGCCACTTCAGAAAAATTGTGGAGATGATGTAGCTCCTGCGAAGAGGGAAGATGCTGAATTTTTAGCGACGAATGAGGCGATACCGGTAACGTCATCTGGTATTTTCAACCTTGGACAGTGCAGTTACACGGCAGCGATCTCGCACAAGGCCCATAGAGCAGTCTCATCAACAATGCCTGGCTTTCATTGAAGAGCGCACCATGAGAAACGGATTCTGATGCACGAGGTATATCTTGGTCCGATCAATACCTTATGAACGGAGCAATCAACATTCTCGACGAAAATATTTATTTGATCTTCCAAATTCTATGACGAAACTACAGGACGTTGGAGGCATCACTTTCATAATCCTCAACAGAAAAGCGGGCAGTTTAACAACTTTTTGACAAAACAAAGGCGAACAGCAAAATGGTTGAATTGTGATTTCGTTTCTGATACAGTTAATGCAGGAACGACTTTTGCATACTTAACTTTACTCTAACGCATAGGAGGCAGGAAAATGAAAAGATTTTTCATGACTGTTGCTCTGGTGGGTTTACTCGCAGGTCAGGCATTTGCGGGAGACACGATCAAGATAGCCCTGACCGGACCGTATTCCGGCGGTTCGGCACCCATGGGCATATCTGCGCGCGATGGCTCGAAGCTGGCTATCGACGAGATCAACGCGGCTGGCGGCGTGCAGGTGGGCGACAAGAAGATGAAGTTCGAGGTGATCGAGCGGGATGACGAGGCGAAGAACGAGCGGGGCGCCCTGATCGCGCAGGAGCTCGCATCGATGAGCGACCTCTCCGGCATCATCGGCACGGTGAACACGGGCGTGGCGATGGCCGGAGACAAGCACATCATGGAAAAGGGCATTGCGAAGATCATCTGCCCGGCCGCTGGATCCATGTCCATGATGCAGTGGGTCAACAGGCCCGCGACCGCGGACAAGCCGGCCTTCATCGGACCCAAGGACCTCTCGATCTTCCGGTTCGCAGCGGATGACAGCATCCAGTCCGCCATGGTGGTCGAGGAAGCGATCAACCGGAAATACACCAAGGTGGCGGTCCTTTTCGACTCCACGAACTACGGCGTTTCGGGCCGCGACGACATGCTGAACCAGATCAAGCTGCAGGGGAACAAGCTCGAGGTCGTGGCGCTCGAGAAGTACAACATCGGCGACAAGGACATGACCGCCCAGCTCGTGAAAGCGAAATCGGGCGGCGCTCAGGCCATCCTGATCTGGGGCATCGGACCGGAACTGGCTGCAGTGGCGAACGGCATGGCCAAGCTCGGCATGAAGGAACCGCTCATCGGCGGCTGGACGCTCTCCATGTCGAACTACATCGATAATGCGGGAGCGAACGGCAACGGCACGCTGATGCCGCAGACCTTTATTGAGGAGCCCATCACGCCACGGGCCAAGAAATTCATCGAGGACTACCACAAGGCGTATAATGTGACGCGCATTCCGTCACCGGTGTCGGCGGCCCAGGGGTATGATGCGGTCCTCATTTTCGCCGCCGCGGTGAAACAGGCAAAGAGCACGGATACGCACAAGATCAAGGAAGCCCTCGAGGGCCTGCAGGAGCCGGTCCAGGGCGTCATCGCCCTTTGGCAGAAACCGTACAGCAAGTGGGATCCGGCGAACGTCGACACGCACGAGGCCTTCCGCCGCGCACAGGTCGTCATGGGCATGGTGAAGGACGGACGCGTGGTGTTCGCAAATGAGGCGGACCGGCAAAAACTGATCAAGGAAGCTGCGGGCACGTTGAGAAAATAAGATGGGCGACGGTATGGTGATCAACCATTGGCAGGGCGGGAGGAATGCGGCATGACAACGTCTATCGTCCCCCAGTTGATCGTAAGTGGGGCCTTGATGGGGCTGGTCTACGCCCTCGTTGCCTACGGTTTTCAGCTCACCTTTGCTACGAGCAAGAGCATCAACTTCGGTCAGGGTGAGCTGGTAATGGTCTCCGCTTTTTTTAGCCTGACGCTTACGAAGGTTGGGTTTCCTTACGGGCTCATGATTCCCGGCGGATTGCTGTTTGGCGTGCTCCTCGGCCTGTTCGTGGAGCGCGCCGCGGTGCGCCTCGCACTGGAACAGAAAAGTGAAGGCTGGGTGCTCCTGACGATCATTCTCGGCCTGTTCTTCTTTTCCGCTGCAGAAAATATCTGGGGTCGGGAAGATCAGCCGTTCCCGACCCCGATCTCTGCCAATGCCATTCAGGTTCTTGGTGTCAGCATCACTCCCTTAGAAATCTCTGTGGCCGTGGGCGTTCTTGCGATCATGGGGCTTATCGAGCTGTTTAAGCGCACGACCCTCCTCGGCAAAGCCTTCGAGGCCGTATCGGCTGACCGCGATGCCGCGGAACTCATGGGTGTGTCATCAAGGCGCACGATCATGCTCTCCTACGGATTGTCCGGTCTGTCTGCGGCTGTGGCGGGCATCCTCGTTTCTCCCATCACGACGGTCGGTCCGACCATGGCATCGGTTCTTGTGCTCAAGGCATTCTCCGTTGCTGTTGTGGCCGGGCTGGATTCGGGCTTCGGCGTTGTCCTGGTCGGTCTGGTTCTTGGTGCGCTCGAAGGCCTGACGAGCTTTTATGTAGGCAGCGGCTGGCGCGAAGCGCCCGGCCTCGTTCTCTTGATACTTGCCCTTGCTGTTCGTCCCTCCGGCGTGTTCGGAAAAGCCGTAATTCGAAAGGTCTGATGGATCGATGGTAAAGCGACTTTTTTTCATCCATGGCGCGGAGCTGCTGGTTTTTGTCCTCCTGGCGTCCGTTCCGCTTGTCGTAATAAATCCCTTTGCCCTCGGCCTGTTGACGCTCCTTGCCATCTACGGGATCCTGCTCATTGGGCTGGACGTTACCGTGGGCTATCTCGGACAGATCAATCTCGCCCAAGCCGCCTTTCTCGGCCTCGGAGCTTACGCGTCCGGCCTGACTGTGACGCACTTTGGGCTCACAATGGTGAGTGCGTTGTTCGTAAGCTTGCTGACAGGCCTCGTGTTCGGCGCGTTGATTGCGTTTCCTGCCCTTCGTTTGGAAGGTCCCCAGTTCGCGTTGGCGACACTCAGTTTTTCCGCTCTGGTCGCGACCACGCTCAATGAATGGGAATCCTTAACTCACGGGGCCCAGGGGCTATCACTCGTTCGGCCGCCCTTTTTTGGGGTAAGCCTCGCTGCGCAGGGCTTCTATTGGCTCTGCCTGGTCCTCCTGGCCATCGTCTGGATTGCCATGGACAATCTGCTCAACTCGCAATGGGGAAGGACGTTCGAGGCCCTCAGGGACAGCCCCATTGCCACCGATGCCATGGGAATCGGCACGTTTCGTCACAAGGTTGCAGCCTTCGCACTAGGTTCTGCTCTTGGCGGTCTTGCAGGCGGCCTCTATGCTTTCAATTTTCAATACCTCCAGCCCCAGATTTTCGTCTGGGAGCTGATGGTGATCCTGCTGCTCGGTGTGGTGCTCGGCGGCAGGAAGAGCCTCTGGGGCGCCTTTGTCGGGGCCGCATTCATCGTTCTGCTGCCCAATCTGCTGTCGAACCGCCTTCTGTTCCAGATCTTTTCGCTTATCGGCCTGCTGACCGCATTGGCAGCCGGCGGCCAAAGCTACTTCCGAAAAACCATCAAACCGTTCCAGGCGGGCGCGCCGATCGTCGCTATGGGGCTGCTTGTCGTTGTCGCCTTCACCGTCCAGAATATCGAAGACCTGCGAAGAGCAATCTTTGCTTTAATGCTCTTCTCGGTGGTGGTGGGACTTCCTGAGGGACTCATGGGTTTTGCCGCCAGATTCCTCTCCAAATTATTTCGTATAGCTCCCCCTACGTTGGCTGAACCGGCCTCCTTGGATCTGGTCCTGACCAAAAAGGATGCAGACGGGAGCCCCCTGCTTGAGCTCCGGGAGTTGAAACGTAATTTCGGCGGTGTGCGGGCAGTTGACGGTGTTTCCCTGGTCGTGCGGTCAGGCCAAATCCACGGGCTGATCGGTCCGAACGGCTCCGGCAAGAGTACCCTGGTGAATGTCATTTCAGGATTGTACGCGCCGAGCGGAGGAACCATGCTGCTCAGAGGCAGGCCGCTGCCCGTCGGAAGTCTCGTCAAGGCCGCGCGAACGGGGATCTCGCGGACATTTCAGAATTTGCAGATCTTCTCGGAGCTGACCGCGCTGGGCAACGTCATGGTAGCCATGAAGGACACTTACCATAAGCCCCTGCCATTGGTGCTTTTCGGTCTTGCGCGCGGGGAGGAGCGCTGCTCCCAGTCCGGAGCTTTGGCCCTGCTCGAGCTGGTCGGGTTACGTGACGAGGCGCGTACGCCGGCCAAGGACCTCCCTTACGGTGCTCAGCGTTTACTCGAGATCGCCCGTGCATTGGCTTGCCATCCCGACCTCCTGATCCTTGATGAACCAGCTGCAGGTGTCGCCCATCCCGACGTCAGGAAGCTTGTCGAGATCATTCGGAACATACATAGGATCGGAATCACCACGATCCTGATTGAACATCACATGGACGTCGTGAGCGAGCTCTGCGATGTGGTAACGGTCCTGGACGGCGGTCTTGTCATTGCCGAAGGGAGGCCGGAAGAGGTGAAGCGGCATCCCAAGGTCATCGCAGCCTACTTGGGAGCAAGTGCATGAATAGACAACTTAGGACCGGGGCTACCGCAAACAATGCGAATGCTTTTATCCTGAATGGGAAAATCGCCTATGCTGATCGTCGATAATCTTCACGCGGGATATGGCTTGAGCGAGGTTTTGGTCGGCACCTCGCTTCAGGTCAAGGCAGGGACACTGGTCGCGTTAATCGGCCCGAACGGCGCCGGCAAAACCACGACCATGCGAGCCATTTCCGGGCTTATAAAGCCGACGAAGGGACAGGTTCTCCTTGATAACAAGCCGGTGGACGGGATGGATGCGTCGCAAATCGCAAGGCTGGGTCTCGCTCACGTTCCGGAAGGTCGGCGGGTGTTCGGACCGCTGTCCACCGAGGATAACCTGCTTTTGGGGGGATATCGCCGTTTGCCAAGGTTCTTCGGTTTCCGCAAGAAGGCCGTAGGCGACCTTGAGCGGGTATATGAGTTGTTCCCCCGGTTGCAGGAACGGCGCCGCCAGGCGGCGGGAACGCTTTCAGGCGGTGAACAGCAGATGCTTGCAATCGGACGCGCCTTGATGGCCGACCCTAAAGTGATCCTCATGGACGAGCCCTCCATGGGCTTGGCCCCGGTCATCGTGGAGGAGGTGTTCGCTACCATCCAGCGCCTGAAGGAGACCGGCATACCCTTGCTTCTCGTAGAGCAAATAATCAAGAAGGCGTTGGAAGTTGCTGACTACGTCTACGTGATGGAGCATGGAAGGGTTGTCATCCAGGGGAGCCCGGCGGAACTTCGGAAGAACGAGCGCGTGATCGCGGCATATCTGGGATGACGGGTGCGACAATGCGTTGATGGATCTGAAAACGGATTGACTTTTTCGAGGAAAGCGCTTAGAGTAATAACCATGATGCTTAAGCCAAGGTTAATCATATTCATCCTTGCTTTTGCTCTTCTCATCCAGAATACCTGCCCGTTCGGCGCCGCCGGTAAATCCACGGTAGCCGCGTCGTGCACGAACTGTCCGATGCATCACAGCCTCATCGTCATTACTGGCGGACAGAAGAATCTTGTGGCAGATTCTTCCTCTATCCACTTTCCTCTTTACGTCTTCGCCGTTCCGAAAACGATCCATACATTCCAGCTCGATCCCATCAAGTCCATGCGGTCCGTTCTTGCGGATAACTACACGGACATTTCTCCGGACGAACTTCTGAGACCACCCCGAGCCTGATCTCCCCTTCGCGCTACGACCATGCCCTTGCGGCACAGAGAACGCGGAGAACACCCGAGACACGCATTTACGTTGAAAAACTATGATGGCGACTGATTAGAAAATCTGTGCGCATCATGAATCAATCAGTGTCCCTGCGCGCCAAAGATTCTGGTTCTCTCCCTGGCGCGCTGCTCCGTGGTAAAATTCTTTTCAGGGAGGTCACACTTATGAACACGCAAAAGACGCTTCTTCGAAGCGTGCTCGTCCTTTACTTCGTCATGGCTTTTGAAGTGCTGATCATGATCAGCCCCTTTGCCGGGTTCTTTTACTCGGTCTTTAACCCCGTGCTGCTCAAGCTTGCGGGTAATTCTTCCACGAGGTGGCTGAGCGCTTTTTACCTGCCCCATATGGTCCTGCCGCAGGACTGGCTCCTGCAGTTTATCCGCGTCATGGGATCGGTTCTGTTCGTCGTCGGGATGACCATGTTCCTGGTCTGTGCCGCCCAGATATACACTGCTAAGTTCAGAAGGAAGGGCACCGTACAGGGCGGTCTTTACTCCACCATCCGTCATCCCCAGTACCTCGCCCTCGGACTGGCAGGCCTCGGTCTCTCAATCCTCTGGCCACGGTTCCTGACGATCGTGCTGTGGCTCGTCATGGCGCTGGTCTATTACCTCCTTGCCAAAGACGAAGAGCGGAGGATGCTTCGTGCCCATGGAGAGACGTACCGCGCGTACATGGGCAAGACAGGGATGTTTTTCCCGAGACGTCTTGAAAAATCGCTATTACCGTCGTCTACGTTCGGCAAAATCGTTTTCGCTGTGGGCTTTGGAGCGGCGGTCGTCGGCACAGCATTCCTGCTTCGTACGTATACCATCAGCCGGCTTACGATCTGGTCTAAGGCGCAGAACGTGACCGCCGTCGCCATCCTTCCCGAGGACGCCTTCATGATGGACCACAGAATGTCCGACATCCTTGCACTGAAAGAAGTGAAGGAACGGGTACAGGATGACAAGCAGTATCTCGTCTACTTCATACCGCAATACTACATCATGCAGGGAATGATCGCAGACACCGGGGGGGACTGGAAACTTTTTAATCAACACCACTCCATGGCCATGATCACGGACTGGATATTCAACCCCTTCGGCCACCTGCGCGGGGGGCACCATGCCATGCCCGACGGCATGCACATGCAGCATCAGAACGGTCCCGGCATGGAGGGCGGCATGATCAGGAGGCTGATCTTCATTTCCATTGTGGATGTTCCGGTGAAAGGTCCTTCCGACTTGTTCTCCATCAATGCTCTTCGGGTGCCGCAGTTCATGGTTGATGTGGAGGTACACGACCTGCGGCTGATCGAGGTCAAAGAGCTTCCTCACGGCAGCGGGTGGGGAAACGTGCCGACGCCGGTTTTCTGAAAGGCCTGGTTTGTTGATCGCGGAAGCGCGTGGGGAACCAAAACATTCACTTATGAGAGGGAGAACACCATGAATCGACGATTACAGGTGACTGCGTTCGCCGTAACAATTGTGATGGGTATGATGGTCTCTGCGTTTGCTGCTATCGTTGGCTCGAAAAAAGAAGGACTGGTCGAGTACGTCGGCGCCCAGAAGGACATCTTTGTAAGCGGCAAAGCTCTAAGCGTTGTGTCTTTGGAAGACCTGGCAGGACGTAAGGGATTGTATGCCATGGGGCCAATCGACGGCCTTGATGGTGAGATCACGGTCTATGATTCGAAACCCTACATTACCAAGGTGCGGGGTAAAGACGTTGTCATGGATAACACGTTCAGGCACGGCGCTTTTTTTCTCGTCTGGACGGAGCAGTCGAAATGGAAAGACGTTCCCGTTCCCGCTATGGTCAAAGGCTACGTTGACCTTCAGCAGTTCGTCAAAGCACAAGCGCAAGCATCAGGGATTGACGTGACGAGGCCTTTCCCGTTCCTGCTTACGGGGACCCCCCTTGAGATCAAATGGCACATCAATGTCAATCGAACTGGAGGCAAGCCTATTACACAAGAGCTGTTCATGAAGTCAAAGGAACCTTTCGTTACGAAAAACGAGCCTGTCGACATTATCGGCTTTTATTCCGACCACCATGCAGGCGTGTTCATAAACAAGTTCTCTCCTGCTATCAAGGAGGGATCGGGTATGCAGAACGAGATCCACATCCATCTGGTCTCGCGCGTAAGCAAGGTTGCAGGCCATATTGATGACCTGACACTCGGGGAAGGAATGGTTTTGAGACTGCCTCAGCAGTAGGAATATGCGAAAAACGCGGCAGCGGTGCGAAGGATGTTCACCTCTCGGGGCGACCTCTGCGGCAGCCCTTTTTGATTGCACCGGGTACCGGGCCTCCGCGCAAAGCCCCTCCTTTTAACCATGGGGAGATGCCAGTTGCAATCCTCGTACTGCAACACGGTCATCGGGGCGTGGCATTGCAATCATGACTGAATTTTTTGTATCTTCTGAAACATTGCGGTCGTGCATTGCCTCGTGTGAAAAATGATGCTATACTCGCGCCAAGTATGCAGAGTGATGAACGTCTTAATACCGCCTCGCATTTTATTGGAGCAGCCTTAGCGTTTGCAGGCCTCGTCATTCTCATCGCCCAGGCGAGTGCGCAGGGGGATCCCTGGAAAATAGTCAGCTTCATCGTGTACGGAGTCACGCTGACGGCGCTGTATGTTTTCTCGACCCTCTATCATGCAAGTAGAGGGAAGGCAAAAGCCATTCTTCAAAAAATCGATCATTGCGCCATTTATTTCCTCATCGCAGGCACCTACACGCCGTTTACGCTCGTCACGTTACGAGGCGCCTGGGGATGGTCCCTCTTCGGTACAATCTGGGGGCTGGCGATCATCGGAATCCTGCAGGATACCCTATTGACTACGAAGCGGCGGATTATCTCGGTAATCATCTACCTGCTCATGGGCTGGCTCGTCATCATTGCCGTCCGTCCGCTTGTACGTGTCCTTCCGATCGCTGGTTTTGCGTGGATGGTCGCCGGTGGTTTGTTCTATACAGTGGGCGTCATTTTCTATTCCTTGGACAAAAAAATGCTTCATGGACACGGGATTTTTCATTTCTTCGTGCTTGCCGGCAGTATCTGCCACTACCTTGCAATCATCTGGTATGTCCTCTAGCTTTTTACGACCTTCCACACCGCCGCTGCCCTGACAAAAAAAAATCAGGGACCCCAAAAAATTACTTGACATTCTTGATTTTATATGTATCCTAATAACTATATTTAATATAATCAATAGTAGCAGATTATCCAGTGAGGGTGCCATGGTTATCAGTAAGAACCGGAAAAAATATAAAACCAGCGAAATCTGCAATCGGTTCGATATCTCCCGCGCCACGCTTTTTCGCTGGGAAAGCGAGGGGCTCCTGCGCGGAGTAGAACGTGACTGGCGCGGCTGGAGAGTTTATACTGATCATAATCTGCAAACTATAGCGAAGATCATAAAGAGCAAAAACGCCGGCTGATACGGCGTATTTCCAGCGTTCGGAGTCAGGATGTTTTTTTCAAAAAAAATTGAACCCATTGCACTTGATATAGGATCGACCTTTATCAAACTCGTTCAGCTGAAGGGCACGAACAGGAACTATCGCCTGGTGAAATTCGGCATGATACCCCTGCCGCCCGAGGTGATTGTGGAAGGGGCGGTCATGGACGCCGGGCGGGTCGTTGATGCTATCAAAGAGCTCCTCGTCGCACAAAAAGTAACGACCAAAGAAGTCGTCATATCGGTTTCCGGAAGTTCGGTGATCATCAAACGGGTATCCGTGGCGGATATGACCGATGAAGAACTCGCCGAGTCCATCAAGTGGGAGGCCGAGCAGTATATTCCCTTCTCCGTTGACGATGTGAACGTGGATTTCCAGAGACTCGGGGCCGGTGCGGCTGAGGGACAAGCCGATGTCCTGCTGGTTGCCGTCAAGAAAGACAAGATTAATGACTATGTAAACCTGGTTAAAGAGGCGGGGCTGGAGCCCGTCGTGATGGATGTTGATGCATTTGCCCTGGCCAACATGTACGAATTGAATTACGATGTTGAAGCAGGAACAACGGCGCTGCTTAACATCGGCGCGTCGGTCATGAATATCAACATTCTGAAAGACGGGACATCGATTTTCACGCGCGACGTAACCGTGGGCGGCAACCGCTATACGGAAGCGCTTCAGAGGGATTTCAGCCTCACGTATGAAGATGCTGAAAAAGTTAAGCGGGGAGAGGACGTTGAAGGGGCGGACAGGGAGCAGATCGCGAGCGTCATGTCGTCGGTCACCGAGGATATCGTTGCCGAAACTCAGCGTTCATTTGAATTTTTCCGATCCACAACAGGCAGCGAGAAAGTGTCCCATGTTCTTGTTGCCGGCGGGTGTGCGCGGATCGGCCATTTCACGACGATGCTGTCCGAGCGTCTTGAGATTCCCGTGGAGGTAGCGAACCCCTTCAAAAACATCAAAATAGATCCCGGCAAGTTTGATACAGCACGTATCGAAGATTCAGCCCCGCTGTGTGCCGTTGCCGTGGGGTTGGCAATCAGGAGGCCGGGAGACAGATGATAAAGATCAATCTTCTGCCCACTAAGAAAAAGGCCCCCAAAAAGGTTATTGATCTGCAGCAGCAGCTGCTTCTCGCCCTGCTCGTAATCATCTTAAGCTTGATCATCATGTGGTTTTTTTTGAACAAGCAGCAGAAGCTGATCGCCAGCCTTAAAAGAGAAAGAATCTCCGCGGAGGGGCGCATACGCGAGCAGGACAATATGCTGAAAGAAGTCAAGAACGTAGAGGACGAGCGGAAAAAAGTGGCTGAAAAAATTGACGTCATCGAAAGGCTCAAAAAAAATCAAGCCGGGCCCGTTCGCCTGCTTGATGAACTCAGCAGGGCCCTACCCGAGGGCGTCAATTTAACCTCTCTCTCTGAGAGCAACAATAATATAAGCGTCGAGGGAATGGCTTTTACGAATGATGATGTGGTACGGTTTGTCGATAACTTGAAAGCCTCTCCCTATTTAGCGGATGTCACATTGCTGGAAACAAGCCAGGCGAGTCAGGGAAGCGCTACTATTTATAAGTATCGTCTGCAGTTTGCTTACAAGGGAGTATAATGGCTTCCTACTTAGATAAACTTCAAAAGATCCCTCCGAAAACCCGGCTGATAGCATTTATTGCCATTATCGTCTTGCTCGTGATCGCCTATATCATTCAGTTTCAAATCCCGATGAAGACACAAATCACAGATCTTGAAAAGACGTTGTCAGATTTAAATTCAAAAATACATGAAAATGACGGTAAAATTAAAAAGCTCGATGAACTCAAAATTGAAGTCAAGATGCTGCAGCAGCGATTGCTTGTTCTGACACAACAACTCCCTCCCGAATCCGAGGTAACGGGCCTCTTGCGGCAAATACAAAATCTCGTGAATCAATCGGGCCTCGTGCTTAGGCTCTGGAGGCCCGATCGGCGAAGATTGCATCCAAGCGGATTGTATGAGGAAATACCTATTACTCTTGCGCTGACCGGCGGTTACCACAACACGGCTACTTTTTTTGACCGAGTCGGCAAGCTGACGCGCATCGTGAACATTCTCAATATAAGAATGGGCGGTGCTAAAATGACCGTGTCCGGTTCGATGGACATTAACATCGATTGTATGGCCATGACGTTCTCGGCAGTGGAGAAAAAAGTTGACGCAGCTCAGACGAATAAAAACAACTAGTAGTGCGGTCTTCTCCTTGATTATCATAACGTCATTCGGAGCAGCATTGTTCGGCTGCGGAGAGTCGGCAAAGGCACCGAGCACCCCTGTAGCGATAACACAAAAAACGGCTCAAAAACCTATAACCCAGGGGACTGCGACGACTCTGGAAACGACACCGCCTCCGCCATACAGCTATAACCCCCAGGGGAGGCGTGATCCTTTTGCGCCGATCATTGTTCAAGCAGAACCGAAAGCCCGAGGCGCAAATCTATCGCCCTTGGAGCGATATGATCTGAGCCAGTTTAAAATGACGGGAGTTGTATGGGGTGGCTACGGCTACAATGCGATGATAGAAGGCCCGGACGGGAAGGGCTATTTTATCAAGGTCGGAACCATAATAGGACCTAATAGAGGCGTGGTGAAGAAAATAACCCAGCAAAAGATGGTGGTTGAAGAAAAATACAAAACATTTTCGGGGGAAACTGAGCGTAAGGAAATAGTCATAGAGCTCCGGAAAAAACAGGAGGGGATGCAATGAAGTACTCTCAACCGCAGAAAACATGTTGGTTGATAATCCTTGCTGCGCTCGTAATTGTATTTCAGGGTTGTGCAGCGAAGGCTCCCGGAACTGCTCAGGGGCAGGCCGTTCAGTTCACTTTAACTAAGATCGAGCCCAAGGACGTGGAAGGTAAAATTGAAATCGATATCAAGGGCTCTGAACCCATTATGCAGTACACACACTACCAGCTCACGGAACCGCTCCGGCTGGTCGTTGATATTTCCGATGCCAGTATCGGCTCATTTAAAGACGTCATTAAGGTCGATAAGGGGGCTGTCTTGGATATCACGCCTGTACAGAAGGAAAACGTTGCGCGTTTGGAAATCGGGCTGTCTCAAAGCGTAGAAACGACGGTATATCAGTCCAGCGGTCAACTTGTCATCGAATTGAACAAAACGGAAGCAGCACCGTCAGCCGAAGCGGCACCAGCACCTGAAGCGGCAAAACCAGCTGAAGCGGCACCAGCGCCGGCAGCCGAAGCAGCGCCGGCACCTGAAGCGGCAAAGCCAGCCGAAGCGGCACCGGCACCGGCAGCCGAAGCGGCGCCAGCACCTGAAGCGGCAAAGCCAGCCGAAGCGGCACCGGCACCTGAAGCAGCACCAGCACCGGCGCCAGCAGCCGAAGCGGCACCAATGCCTCCAGAACAAGCAGCAACAGCGACTGTTGTGAAATCTGTGAAAGCGACTGCAGGCAAACAAGGTGTGAAAATCGTGATTACCGCCGATGGTTCCATGAAACCGAATGCTTTCATGGTGGAGGGCAAGAAACTCGTAGTAGATATACCGGGTGTTCGGAGCAAAGTGAGGCCGAGTGTCATCCCGGTAAGAAAGGGAGGTCTTGACAAAGTTCGGGTTGGACAGCATGCGGCTCCGGACAAGAAAGTAAGGGTTGTCATGGACCTCACGAAACCGCTAACCTACACAGTGACCCCCGAAGGGAATTCTGTGATCATCGCTATGAGCGCGGCACCAGCTGCCCCGGCAGCGGAAGCAGCGGCACCTGCAGCTGCACCGGAAGCGGCGGCACCTCCACCGGCACCAGCTGCCCCTGCACCGGAAGCAGCGGCACCTGCACCGGAAGCAGCGGCACCTGCACCG
>DASPQB010000009.1:0-4680 GCA_035625205.1 Nitrospirota bacterium
CCGTCCATGCATGCTCCCACCATATCACAGCAGACCGATCCTGCATGGGTGAGCCTGGAAGTGATTCTGGATGAAAAAGAAGCCCGCGACCTTATTCCGCGCCTCAAGCGGCGCGGAGCATCGGGGATCGTCGAATACCCCTTGAATAAAGTCATTCCCTGAAATACTCTGGACGGCACCACGGCTGCCCTTTCTTTTTTTAACGTTTCCCCGTATCGTTCATTTCATTCTTTCGATACCCTTTCCACGAAATCCTGGATAGCAGCACCGAGACGCTTCGGGTCGCTCATCGGAGCCGAGCAGCGCTTCCCGGAGCATAGATAGACGGATTCCATGAGCGGATACTTGCGCTTTGCGATCTCCTCTCTATCCCGTGAAAGCGAAAGTACCTGCACGGCCTTCTCAGGAATATAGATTCCGCTGATGACGGATAGATATTTTCGCGCACTGTTTCCGTCAGAGAGTACGGTGATTTGAACGGGCGCAGCTGCAATCCAGAGCAAAGCGTTTCCGTACATCGCAGCTTGAAGTGCAAATCGCCCATACTCTCTGAACAAGGTCGCACCGGCGGCGTCGCGGACTTCCTTAAGATGCTTATTTTCTCCTATATAGGAAAGCCTGCCGAGAAAGCGAAGCGTCTGAAAGTTAGCGAGAGCATCGTTCATCTCCGAGAGGATACCGGCTGTGACCGGCTTGCTGATTGAGCTATCCCGAACAGACCGGAACCGTCTCGTATCGGGATCATAGAATTTATTGATGATAAGCAAGCCGATCTCCTGCGCTGGTTTCAGATACCGCATATCGCCTGTTGCATTGTACAAATCGAGAAGGGCCAACCCAGCGAGGGCATTATCTAATAGAAGTCCCTTTAGTTGCGGCGATCCATCACGGGAAAAGTGAAACACCCCGTCTCTCGGGGAGTAAAGCCTCGCCAGCAGGTAATCTGCGCATTTAGATGCCATGTCAAGGTACTGTTCGTTTAATGTCGCACCATAGGATGCAATGAGGGCGCTAACCATGAGAGACGAGGAATCGACATACACTATCCTGTCGACAAGAGGCGCTCTTTCGCCCGTTCTGTCCTGTTTCTTATAATACGATTCATCCGCATCCTGACTTCCGAAGAAAGCGCCGCTGGCAGCATCATACAGGTTGGCCTGCACATACCGTATGGTCTCCCGCATAACGTTCAAATATCTCTTTTTACCCAAGGCCAACGAAGCATTTGCATAGTTCTCGATCATTCCCGCATTCACGTTCAACATTTTTTCGAAGTGAGGTTCTGACCAGTCCTGCTTTGTTGCATACCGGAAAAAACCGCCTTCGACCTTGTCGCGGATTTCGCCTTGTGCCATGCGGTCGAGGGTCAGGGTCACGTGCCGTTCAATGTCCGCATCCTTACTCTTTGCATACTGCGCCAAGAGAAAATCGATCGAGTCAGGACTTGGGAACTTCTGTCCTTGGCCAAAGCCGCCATGCCTCCCATCAAAGGAACTTTTTAGCATCTGCATGATGTTGTCGATAACTCTTGTATCAGGAGATCCTGTCTCCGCTGTCGTGCTGCGGAATTCCTTCATGACTTTTCGTACTTCGATGCGATCCTGAATAGTACCGGGATCCTTGGCAAACGACTCGGCAACTCTTTTCAGTCGGCCAAGCATTTCCTCGGGCGGGATATAGTTTCCACCGTTAATCACCTCTCCCTGCGGCGTGAGGATTGCCGTGCTGGGCCATCCGCCCTGGTTGTAGAGCGCGTCGATATCAGGACGCATGTCCGTATCGACCCTGATAGGAATGAAGTGCTCGTTGATGTAACTGATGACCGCATCGTCCGAATAGGTCGTCTCATCCATTACATGGCACCAGTGGCACCAAACCGCGCTCAGGGAAAGCACGATGAGGCTGTTCTTTTTTCTCGCTTCGTCCAGCGGTGCCTGGCTCCACGTCCTCCATTGGATCAGGTGGGCCTTGTTGGGCCTCGGCGAGAAGCGGAAGTCCGATGCACCTGCATATTGTTGATACAGAAAGATACCGCATATCATCGTGATGAGCATTTTTTTCATATGCCCATGATACCTCTTTCACGGAGCGAAATGAAGAGGTCGTTCCCCTTTTATTCGATGCTATTTTCCCTTGTACAGGACTGATGATTCTTGTATAGTGCTGTTATGAAGATTAGCCCTTCACCATCGACAGACATCGCCACGCTCATCAGGCCGCAGGTACGCAAACTCGCAGCGTACCACGTAGATGAAACGCAGGTCCGCATCAAACTTGACGCCATGGAGAACCCATTTCCCATGCCTCCTGCTGTTCGTCGTGAAATTGCAGCGGTCGTTAAAAGCACTCCACTAAACCTTTATCCGGATCCTTCAGCTAAGGTGCTGAAGCAAGAGATTGCATCGCTTTGGAAGATGAACCCGGAGCACATGATAATCGGCAACGGTTCAGACGAACTGATACAGGCGATCGTCCTTGCTTTTGGCGGCCCTGTGCTCATCCCCTCTCCGACGTTTGCCATGTATGAGATAACATCCAGGGCGCTTGCCCAGAACGTGGTCTCCATCCCCCTTGACGAGAACTTCGACATTGATGCGGACTTGATGACCAAGAAGGCCAGAGAACGTAAAGCAAAAGTAATATTTCTGGCTTGCCCGAATAATCCAACAGGAAACCGATTTTCGGACTCCGCTATCAGGAAAATACTGGACGAAGCAAATGCGGCAATCGTGATCGACGAGGCTTATTTCAGCTTTTCCGGCAAGACCTATCTGCCTCTCCTGAAAAAGTATCCCAACATGATCGTCCTTCGGACACTTTCCAAAATCGGCTTTGCGGGCCTTCGGATCGGCGTGCTGGCAGCGTCAAGGAGCATCGTCGTTGAACTCAACAAAATCCGTCTGCCCTACAACATCAACGGCCTTTCCCAGGCTGTGGCAGTGAGAGCGCTTGCGCACCGGGATGTTATTAATCGGCAGATTTCCCTGTTGATTTCTGAGCGAAAAAAGCTCTATAATATTTTTTCGGCAATGCCTGGCGTTACAGCGTATCCGTCGGAGACTAACTTCATCATGATCAGGACCAATGCTGACGCGACGGTCATTCATCGCAAACTAAAGCAGGCTGGCATTCTGATCAAGAATTTAAGCAAGCCCGGGCCGCTCAAGAACTGCCTGAGGGTCACGATCGGGACGCCGGAAGAGAACAAGGAATTCTTAAAAATACTAACCCATATTTTGGCCACTGATCAACACGGACAGACAGGGATCAATAAGACGACCTATTGATCACCATTATGTTCATCATTGTCCGTTGAGGCAAGAGGATCCTATCATGCCGCGCAAAGCAACGATCCATCGCAAGACCAGAGAAACTGAAGTCAAAATTTCCCTGAACCTTGATGGCACGGGACAATACAGCATCAAGACCTCGGTACCGTTCATGGATCATATGTTCTCGCACATTGCCAAACATGGTTTCTTCGACCTCTCGATCAAGGCCAAAGGAGACACGGAAATCGACGATCATCACACGGTTGAGGACCTCGGGATTGCCTTTGGCCAGGCACTCAAAAAAGCGCTCGGCGAGAGTAAGGGCATTTGCCGTTATGGAGAAGCGACAGTCCCTATGGACGAGACCCTTGCCCAGGTGGTTCTGGACCTCTCTGGCAGACCATACCTTGTGTATCAGTTGGACTTACCAAAGAAGTACAAACTTAAGGACTTCGATCCCGGACTTGCTGAGGACTTCTTCCGTTCTGTTTCAAACCACGCAGGTATGAACCTTCACATTCGCCTCCTCTACGGCCGCGACGTGCACCATATGCTTGAAGGAATCTTCAAGGCTTTCGGGCGCGCCCTGGACCAGGCCACGAGTGTTGATTCCCGGATCAAGGGTGTGCTCTCAACCAAGGGCAAAATATAGAAAAATAAATCTCTATCCTGGTGAGAGCGGGAAAAGGTCGGACTTTCTTGTTCCCTGCCGGATCTTCTCTTCCCTTTCTCCTGAAAAGGTCTTGCAATGATTGCAATTATCGATTATGGAATGGGAAACTTACGGAGTGTCCAAAAGGGCTTTGAACGCATGGGCCACGAGGCAGTGGTGACCAGTGACGCGAAATCGATCCTGAGCGCTTCCAAAGTAGTCCTGCCCGGCGTGGGCGCCTTCCCGGACTGCATGCGGAATCTCCTGGAGTATGGGCTTATTGACGTCGTGCACGAGAGTATCAGCTCAGGCAAACCGTTTCTCGGCATTTGCCTTGGACTGCAACTGCTTTTTACGGAAAGCGAGGAGTTTGGAATCTCGAAGGGACTCGACATCATAAAAGGACGCGTCATCCGGTTCAAAGGGCCTGAATTTAGCAATCTCAAGATCCCGCACATGGGCTGGAATTCCATCGCAATCAAGCGCCGCGCGCCTGCGCTTCAAGACGTACCTGATGACAGTTACGTTTATTTCGTGCACTCGTTCCACGTGGTGCCCGATGATAGAAGTGTCATAGCAACGTCGACACTCTATGGTTTTGAGTTCGTGTCGAGCATCTGGAAGGACAACGTCTTTGCTGTCCAATTCCACCCTGAGAAGAGCCAGGCCCTGGGTCTTTCGATTTTGAAACGGTTCGGAGAACAGAAAGGATAAAACAAGACGAACGTGAGAGCCGGGAGTGAAGAATCGAAGGGT
>DASPQB010000010.1:0-14057 GCA_035625205.1 Nitrospirota bacterium
TCGAGTCAACACGTCTTAACCTCGTTGTTGCGGGCACGGCTGATGCTATCATGATGGTGGAAGGCGGGGCGACTGAACTGTCCGAGGAGCAGATGCTCGATGCGCTCGAAACCGCTCACCGCGAGATCAAGAAGCTTGTTGCCCTCCAGGACGAACTGGTTGCCAAGATCGGTGCACCGAAAAGGGTCGTTAAAACGGTCGAGATCGACAAAGACCTTGCACAGAAAGTGGCCGAACTGGCAATGGAAAATTTGCAGATCGCCATCGTTATTCCGAACAAGATGGAGCGGCAGAAGACCCTTGATGTTCTGCTTGAGGAAATTAAGCAGAAACTGAAAAAGGAAGATGATCCCACGTGGAACCGTCAGATTTCGACAATCTTTCTTAACATCGAAAAAGATGAGGTGCGCAAAATCATTCTTGAAAAGAATGTGCGCGCTGACGGCAGGAAACCTGATGAGATCAGACCGATAAGTTCTGCGGTGGGTCTCCTGCCGCGGACGCACGGTTCAGCACTCTTTACCCGTGGCGAAACCCAGGCCCTGGTCGTTGCCACCCTCGGAACTTCCGAGGACGAACAGCGTATTGATTCGCTCGAAGGCGAATATTTCAAGACATTTATGTTGCACTATAATTTCCCGCCCTTCAGCGTAGGTGAGACAAAACCATTGCGGGGACCAGGCAGACGAGAAGTTGGGCACGGGGCGCTTGCTGAACGGGCGCTCAAGGCAATGGTTCCCTCTAAGCTAGAATTCCCCTATACGATCCGGCTCGTATCGGATATTCTCGAATCCAATGGTTCATCGTCGATGGCCACGGTTTGCGGGGGAACACTCGCTCTTATGGATGCTGGCGTTCCGATCAAAGCGCCGGTGGCTGGAATTGCCATGGGTCTTATCAAGGAAGGGGACAAGGTGATAGTACTTTCCGACATCCTCGGCCTTGAAGACCACCTTGGTGATATGGATTTTAAGGTTACCGGTACGAGTAAGGGTATAACCGCTCTTCAAATGGACATGAAAATCGAAGGTATCACGCTCGAGATCATGCGCCACGCACTGCAGCAGGCAAAGGATGGGCGGATGCATATCCTGGGAAAGATGCTTGAGACGCTTTCCATGCCAAGGAAGAACCTCAATCCTTTTGCACCTCGCATCATCACGATGCAGATCAACCCTGAAAAAATCAAGGATGTGATCGGCAGCGGCGGCAAGGTGATTAGAAGTATCGTCGAACAAACGGGAGCGAAAATTGATATTGAAGACAGTGGCATAATTAACATCGCTTCATCAGACGAGGCTGCAGCGAACAAAGCAAGGGAAATCATCCGTGGCATTGTCCAGGAAGCAGAGGTTGGAAAACTCTATATGGGCAAGGTGCGGAAGATCATGGATTTCGGGGCGTTTGTGGAAATCTTCCCTGGTACCGACGGGTTGCTTCACATCTCGCAGATCTCCGATCGGAGACTAGAAAAAGTAACTGACGAGCTGAAAGAGGGAGACGAGGTACTCGTCAAAGTGCTCGAAATAGACCGGCAGGGCAAGATTCGTCTTTCCCGGAAAGAAGCAATGCGTGAAAAAGGAAAGACGTAAGAATACCAACTGTTGATATGATTAGGCAACTGACGGAGAGGAAATAGGACGGTAACTAATATACCCTATTTCCTTTTTTGTTTTGATGGAGGGGAGGAAACAAGCTTGCCCAAATATGATTTAACTGTTGCAGGAGCAGGACTCGGCGGTCTCACTGCTGCGGCGCTGATGAGCAAAAACGGGAAAAAAGTCATCGTCCTCGAGTCAGGCCCGTCTCTCGATGCCGCGCTGGGGGTTCACGACTTCGATGGATTTCATTTTTGCCAGGGTCCCGCACTTTCTTACGGCTTTGAGCACGGGGGAACGTTCGATGAGCTGTTCACGAGACTGAGCAATACATCCGAGGTACCGGAGCATGTCCGCTGTTTTCAAGTGGCGCTTCCTGACAGGAGGATAACCGTTTCTGCGAATCAGGAGGAGACACACGACGAACTGAAGCGTGAATTCCCGAGGGAAATACAAACGATTGAGACATTCTACCGCGACATAAAAAAAGAATCGGAACGTATTATGAGAAGTAGGATTGCTAGCTACTTCGCAAAACTTAAATCAGCATTGGGTTTTATTGGTAAATATCATTTCAGCAGGGAATTTACGATTTATTTAGACATGCAATCGCGTTTTTTCTTCCGAAGACCGCTTTCGCAATTATCGATGATAAAACTCATAACCCTGCTCGAGGCCATGCCTACCCGGTTTCACGGTGGAGCTAGGGCACTCGCGGATCGCTTGCTGGCCGAAATCCGGAAAAGCGGGGGGGACATAGCGTTCGGGGAAGGGATTGTTGAGATAGCGTTCAAGAACGGCCGTCCTGTTGGTGTAAAGACAAACCAGCGTTTGGTTGATGCAAAATCTATTCTACTCAGTGTTCCGCATCAGCAGACGCCGACCTACTTCCTCGGAATCCGCGATGATGTCGTCCCGGTGGGCATGGTACAGGATGTTTTGTACCTCCCTGATTACAACAGATCAGATGAATTCCTTATCATTGCCGTGAGCGCGGATAATGATATTTCATCAGCACCGATAGGTGCACGGGCGCTTACGGTATCGTTGCGATCTCCGAATGGCCGTGAGCGCGATCAAGATGATCTCATCGTTCCCCTTGCGGACATCATCCCTTTTTTGAATGAAAATGCCCTTTTTACTGAACCGTCGCCTGCTGTCACTCCGTCATTTAGACTGTCTGATGGTATAACGTTCAAACCGATTCGGTCTTCCGACAAGCCACCGCTTTTGTTTAAGACATCAAAACGGCACCTCTTTATGCTTCATGATGCCCAGGACATGCCCCTGGAACTCATGACCGCAGTGAATAAATTCGTAGCAACTATCTTGTGAGGTAGCCGTTTCCTCCTTCGACCACGATTTACCTTCACTTCACCAAGATAACCGTGAACGGAAGACGCACATATTCGTGTTGGTATGTAATCCTCAAAACACTGCGGGTCTTCGAAAAGCTGTGCTGAGCTAATTAGCGACTATTTTGGGAAGCAGGGAGAAGAGTGCTAGGTCCCCCCATTTGGGTTGGAAGTGCCCCTCGGGTTTTGAGGAGTGGGGCACTGAGTTGGATAGCAGCTGGTGTGGCAGCAGGATTGTCGAATGGGTCCAATGCTGAGGAGGGGAACTTCCAGGCAAAACACAGGTTTTATGCCTGGACGAAGACATTACACTTTGGCAAGGATGTTTTTTTCCTCTTCCTGAAACTCTACCGAGCCGTTCTTGAGTATAACCGTGACCCTCTGGACATCCTTGAACCTTCCTCTGAGGATATCTTCAGAAAGAGGATCAGCGAGATACTTCTGTATCGCCCGGCGCATGGGTCGCGCGCCATAGGTTGGCTGGAAGTTCTCTCGGATGAGCCATTCCTTCACTTCCTGGGTCACGTTGAGTTGGATGCTTCGATCGCTGATGATATGGGCATTCAGCTCAGCGACGAGCATATCTACGATTTGAATGAGATGATCGTTTGTCAGAGGATGGAAGACGACTACTTCGTCGATCCTGTTCAAAAATTCAGGGTTGAAGGATCTCTTCAACTCAGAGATAACGTTTTCTCTCATTTTGTCATATTGTGTCTTAGAGCTGTCCTGCTGAAATCCGAGCGTGGTATCCTTGTCGATCATTCTGGCGCCCAAGTTTGACGTCATGATAATGATGGTATTGCGGAAGTCAACCTTTCTGCCGAAGCTGTCGGTCATATATCCGTCATCCAGAACCTGAAGCAGCATATTAAAAATGTCCGGGTGTGCTTTTTCGATTTCGTCAAAAAGAACGACGGAATAGGGTCTCCTACGGATCTTTTCTGTCAGCTGGCCGCCATCGTCATACCCGACGTAGCCTGGGGGCGACCCAACGAGCCGTGAAGAGCTGAACTTCTCCATGTACTCAGACATGTCCACTCGGATGAGCGCATCTTCACTGTCAAAGAGGAACGATGCAAGCGACCGTGCCAATTCGGTTTTACCCACACCAGTCGGCCCGAGGAAGATGAATGAACCGATGGGCTGTTTGCGTGTCTTAAGGCCAACGCGCGAGCGGCGGATTGCGCGCGACACTGCTTCGATGGCGGCATCCTGGCCTACGATCCGCTTATGCAAATCCTCCTCCATGCGCAGCAGCCGTGAAGCCTCTTGTTCCTCGAGTCGCGCAAGTGGAATACCGGTAATGTGGGAAACGACCACCGCGACTTCTTCCTCGCCAACCACAGGGACATTCTTCTCCTGATTATCCTTCCAATCCTTGTGGATGCCGTCTAGGGTTTCGCGTAAACGGTCTTCTTCTTCATGAATGGATTCGACGCGCACATAATCCTTGATGCGCGAAAAAAGGTTTTTTTCCTGCTCAAGCTTCTTCAGTTTTTTCTCAATGGACTTCATTTCTGTCGGATATGTATACCGATTAAGCTTTGCTTTGGCACCCGCTTCATCGATCACATCGATTGCCTTATCAGGGAGGAACCGGTCGGTGATGTAGCGATCGGAAAGACGTGATGCCGCGACGACAGCTTCATCAGTGATCTTGATCTTGTGGTGAGATTCGTACTTCGGCCGAAGGCCTTTTATGATATTGATTGTCTCGTCCAGGCTCGGTGGCTGCACATAGATCGGTTGAAAACGCCGCTTGAGTGCCCCGTCCTTTTCGATGTGTTTTCTGAATTCATCGAGCGTTGTTGCGCCGATACATTGGATTTCCCCGCGTGCCAGCGCTGGTTTTAACATGCTCGATGCATCAATCGATCCTTCTGCTGCCCCTGCGCCCACCAGCGTATGAAGCTCGTCGATGAATAGGATTATATTGTCCGCTTGAACGATCTCTTTCATTACAATCTTGAGGCGTTCTTCGAACTGGCCGCGATATTTTGTTCCCGCGATCAGCGATCCCAAATCGAGGGATACGACTCGCCGATTCATGATGTTCTCGGGAATATCCCCATTAATAATCCGCTGCGCGAGTCCCTCGACGATGGCTGTTTTCCCAATGCCTGGTTCACCGATGATGACGGGGTTGTTTTTTGTTCTGCGGGAGAGTATCTGCAGGACACGGTCGATCTCGTTTTCCCGGCCGATTACCGGATCCAGTTTACCGCTCTTGGCCAGCTGCGTGAGGTCCCGGCTGAACTCATCAAGGGCAGGTGTGGGGCTCTTCTTGGCGCTGACCTGGGTGGCAGCTCGACGCAGATAGTTGATCACCAGCTGACGTGAACCAAGCAGGTTTACACCGAAACTACGGAGTATCTTGCCGCCAATCCCTTCTTCCTCACGGATCAGACCGAGGAGAAGGTGTTCGCTTCCGATATAATTATGTCCCAGGAGCCGCGCTTCTTCAACTGCATATTCCAAGACTTTTTTTGCGCGGGGAGTAAAGGGAATATCGCCGAATGTAAGTGTGTTTCCACTGGAGGGGAGGTTCCGTTCGACCTCCATGCGGATCTGATCTACATCGATGCCCATCTTCCTTAACACAGCAACGGGGATGCCGTCTTCTTCGCGAAGTGTTCCGAGCAGAATGTGCTCCGTGCCCAGATAATCATTTTGAAGACGTTCTGCCTCTTCGCGGGCATAAACGATGACTTTTCTACCTCGTTCTGTGAATTTTTCGAACATCATATCGTGATAACCGCCTTCAAACATTCTGAGAAAACTCGTTTAACCTTGTTGAATAAAATATACTCCAATCCGTACGATAAAGTCAAGATACATTTATGCTTCTGGTACATCGCGATCCGCGGATACAGCATCCTTATTTGACAGATAGGAACGGGTGAAATGCTACCGCCCCGGAGTCGGTAAAAAAGAACAACCATGCAATAAAAGCAGGAATCTATCGCACGTTCCTGGATGCTTGAACAGCCTCTTTTCTGTTGACATTGACCAGGCAACATTGTAGTTTCTCAGTATGATCCGTAAAGCAACTCTATCAGACGTAAAAGAGATCCAATCACTCATTAATCAATATGCTGATACGGGACAGATGTTGCCACGTACGCTGAATGAAATCTACGAACACTTGCGAGATTTCCATGTATGCATTGAGGAGGGAACAATCGTAGGCGTGTGCGCCCTCCATGTGAGTTGGGATGGGCTTGCGGAAATTCGTTCGCTCGCCGTGAGGCCTGATCGTGTCAAACGAGGCATCGGCCATGGTTTGGTTCGTCAATGTCTCCACGAAGCGGTCATGCTAGAAGTGAAGCGGGTGTTTGTATTGACCTACCAGAGTGAATTTTTCCGGAAACTTGGTTTTGCCGAGGTTGACAAAAAGGAATTACCGCATAAAATATGGACCGACTGCCTCAATTGCGTCAAATTTCCGAATTGTGACGAATCCTCGCTCATCATTACTATTGCGCCACGATCATAACATCCTGCAATGGCATTCGATTTGCATGATAAATGCATCGATATGAATTCCCGTTAATCGTTATCTTGAATTCATCACTGACAAAACAATATGTTGAGCCTCTATATCCATGTCCCATTTTGTAACAGAAAATGCCCTTACTGTGGTTTTTATTCAACACGTTATTCTCTGCAGAGTGCTGACAATTACGTAGTTGCCTTGGGCAAAGAAGCACTAAGATACAAGGACGATTTTAGCGAACAGGTGTTCCAAACTATTTACATAGGCGGTGGGACGCCGACGGTCCTTTCCCATGAACAGTCTTTCGGAATTATTAAGGTTATTCAAGAACATTTTCGGCAAGCCGAAGGTGCTGAATTCACAGTTGAGGCTAATCCGAATTCTGCAACAATGCAGAGTCTCTCGGTCTGGAGGTCGCTGGGCGTGAACAGACTGAGCCTAGGCATTCAGTCTTTCTCCGATGATGTCCTTCATAAACTCGGGAGACTGCACACGGGAGGGCAGGCAGTCGACTCTTTTCGATTGTCGCGAAGCTTGGGATTTGACAACATCGGCATTGACCTCATCTATGGAGTGCCAGGACAGACCAAGGCACAATGGGAAGTGACCATAGCTATGGCAACTCAGCTTGCGCCGGAACATATATCTCTCTATAGCCTTTCGCTCGATGGAGAGTCAGAATTCAAGCGGTATGCAGATTCTGGAAAATTCGTGCTGCCGGATGACGAAGTGACTGCAGAGTGGTATGAATATGCTGTGTCAGTTCTGCGCGATGCCGGGTATTCCCGGTATGAACTATCGAATTTTTCATTGCCCGGTCGAGAATGCAGGCACAACATGAATTACTGGGAGCAGGGAGAGTATCTAGGACTAGGGCCGAGCGCCGCCTCGTTTATCTCGAGGAGGAGGTTCCATACTGTATCAGATCACCAAGAGTATGCTCGGCGTCTGGCATGTGGCCAGTCGGTAGTAGAGGAAAGTGAAACTCTCACAAGAGAACAATCGGCGTATGAGAGGCTTCTGCTGGGCCTGCGGACTGCGCACGGAGTTGACCTTCCCCGTTTTGAGCGGGAGTTCGGTGACAGCATTTTCAACAGGCTTCTGGTAACGCTCGGCCCTCTTAGCGATGCCGGTTTGCTCCTTATTCAGAACGGACATGTGAGTCTGACAGATCGTGGTATTTTGCTCTGTAATGAGGTTTTGACGCGGATGTCCGTTTAAATTTTTGTTTACACCCTCGTAACTCCATGCTATAGTAATCCGTTCTTATTAGGTTTTTTGGAGGGTGTCTCCTACGTGCACAAACAACGTGCTGCAACTCTCGGGGTTCTCGTATCGTTCCTGGTGTCTTTTTATGCCATCCCCGGTGCGGCAGAGGATGTTAAGGTCACTCTGGTTGAAGTACAGGGGAACAAGAGGATCGAAACCTCAACTATCCTCGCAAAGATAAAAACACGAGAAGGTGCCATATTTTCTCCCTCCCAGATCAAGGATGATATCAAGGCTTTGTACCAACTCGGCCACTTCGAAGATATCGAGGTGAAGACGGAAGGATTTGAGAACGGGCTGAAAGTTATCTTTGTAGTCAAAGAAAAGCCGCTTATCAGGGAAATTACTTTTGAAGGGAACGAGGAGCTGACGACGGAAAAGCTGAAGGAGGGCTTCTCCCTGCTTCCTCGGACGGCTTTTAATCTTCAATTGATCAATGAAGCAGCTGAGAAGATACGGTTTAAATATCAAGATGGAGGTTACTACGATGCAGTTGTCGTACCTGTGATCAATGAGCTGAAAGGCGGAGATAGAAACGTTGTTTTCTATATAGAGGAAGGTCCAAAGGTAAAAATTACGGACATTGTTTTCATCGGCAATAAGGCGATACCCTCTGACGAAATTAAAAAAGCGCTGAAAACGCAGGAATACTGGATCTTTTCGTTCCTCGGTCGCAGCGGTGCCCTGAGGAGTGAGGAACTCAGGGAGGATCTGGAAACAATCAAGAACCTATACTACAACAAGGGTTATATTCAAGTCCAGGTCAGCGAACCAGTGATTGAGCCGAAACAATACACGTTCCGTGAATGTTATTTCTGGGGCACGAAAAAGACTTTCACCCGGAAAAATGAACTTGTCATACGTATTAATATCAAGGAAGGCGATCAGTTCCGGGTCGGTTCCGTTAACATCAAGGGCAATCATATCATCTCCACCAATGATCTGGAAAGGGAAATAAAGCTCAAACCAGGAGACATCTTCAGTCGCGATGTTCTGAGGCAGGACATCAACAGGATCATCGACCGATACGATGGCTTGGCGCGACCTTTTGCAAACGTCGTCCCGCTCTTCGATATTGATCAGAATAAAAAAACCGTGGCCATCAATATCGATATTCAAGAAGGCGGAGAGATCCGTATCGGCAGGATCGACATAACAGGGAATAGTAAGACGAGAGACAAGGTCATTCGTCGCGAGATGCGGCTAGCAGAAGGGGATCTGTACAGCAAAAAGGCGCTCAAGAGAAGTTATGAGCGGCTTAAGAACCTGAATTATTTCGAAGACGTCGAGATCGTGCCCCAACAGAGACAACAGGAGCCGATCATGGATCTCGATGTAAAAGTAAAGGAGAAACTTACAGGCACGCTCAGTGTGGGTGGTGGATACAGCTCGGTCGACAAACTGGTAGGTATCGCTGAGATAACCCAAGGCAACTTGGGGGGCCGTGGAGAGCTTATCAAACTTAAACTCCAGTGGGGTGCGAAGGGTACGCGTAACCTCTACCAATTGAGCTTTATGGAGCCCTACCTGTTTGACAAGCCGATCTGGGGCAAAGTCGATCTCTATAACCAAACCCAACAGTATGATGGGTATGAACTGAAGACCAACGGTGTCGGCCTATCAGCAGGAAAAAGCTTCGGCGAATACGTGTCGACGTCACTCCGGTATAGTCTGGACGACACGCTCATAACCAAGATAACCGTGACAGCACCGTTGACCATTCAGGAGCAGCTTGATAACTACGGCGATCGCATTATCACGAGCGCACTTACATGGAACCTCGCAAGAGATTCCCGCGATTACTATCTTGATCCCAAAACGGGTTCGAGAAATAGTATCTTTGTAGAATATGCAGGAGGTCCGCTCGGTGGGGATCCCCATTTCCTGAAGACGGGCGCTGATTCGGCTTGGTACTTCCCCCTCATTTGGGACTCAGTATTCATGGCCCGAGGCCGGTATGGTTATGTCGAGTCTCTTATCGACAAACCGGTTCCCGTTGGAGAACGGTTCTATGTAGGAGGTCCCTCTACCGTTAGAGGTTTCCGATTCGGTGCTGCAGGACCAAGGGATTCGCAATTGAATGCGTTGGGCGGTACAAAGGAAATGATCTATAATGCAGAAATTACTTTCCCGATTGTCCCAGCTGCCAGGCTCAAGGGCATCGTATTCTATGACATAGGAAAGGCTTTCGACACTGACGAGTCCTTGAGTTTTAGCGGACTTCGCCAGTCAGCCGGGTGGGGATTCTGGTGGATTTCTCCTATTGGTCCGCTTAAGTTCGAATGGGGATATATTATTAAGAAGCGGATTGATGATCAGCCAAGCCTATTCGATTTTTCCATGGGGGCCATGTTCTGATGCGGACGATCTTAAAGTATGGTGGGCAGGAACTGAATCACCTAAACAACCGATTTTGAGGAGGGGTGGTATGAAGAAAATGGTTTTTATATGTGCAGCACTATTCCTCATGGCTACGAGTGCCATGGCTGCGGGAGAGAAAATTGCGTTCGTCGACACGCAGACGGTGTTTGATAAAACCAAACTTGGCAAACAGTATCAAGGCATTGTGCGAGAATACTACGAAAGCCGGAAAAAGATTCTCGACCTCGACGCGGATGAAATCCAGAAGCTCCAAGAAGATTACGGGAAGCAAAAACAGGCAAAGCTGCTGACCGACAAGGCACAAAAAGAAAAGGAAGAGACGATCAGCCATAAAATCAGCGATTTCCAGAAAAAACGCGAAGAGTTCAGCGGCGAGATAAGTAAGAAAAACGAGGAGCTATCAAACGAATTCAACCAGCAGATGATTGTCGTCCTGAAGGAGATTGTGAAAAAAGAGAAGGTTGCTCTCGTGCTGTCGAAAACCATTAACGTTCTTTCGAAGGCAGAGGTACCGTCGGTCCTGTATGGAGATGATGATCTCGATCTAACCAACCAGGTGATTACTGAAATGGACAAAAAAGAAGATTTGAAAAAGTAAGAGGCGAAAATGTCTCTCGCAAATCGAATTACAGCATAAAGGTAAAAGTCGAGATCGGGTAGCGTGTCATCGTCCGCGCAGATACGGAAATCAGTAGTGACAGCATCTGATTTGTGACTCCGGGAGGCCGGCATCATAACTATCCCAGATCGGCGGCGAGATCATTGATGACGATGGAGGGATAGGCGGTAATTGTTGTATAGAGGGGGCAACCCTAGAGGATACGGTAGTCAACGGGGCACCAGAGAGATTTGAGCTGCCGTTTCAAAAGATGTTGATCCATGGCAGACCAGTGCGAGGTTCAATGCCGATGAGAATCCGGTTCAAGGCGCCACCGGTCGTGACAACCTTGCAGGAACTTAAAAAAACAGCAAAGGGCCTTGAAAAACAGTTACAGGAAATCAAGGAACGAATATCCGATATGATAAAGGGGGAGCAGGCATGATTGGGATTCAGGAAATAATGGATATCCTTCCTCACCGGTATCCGTTTTTATTGATTGATAGGATCGTTGAAATGGAAATGGGGAAGCGGGTGGTTGGCATAAAGAACGTAACGATCAACGAATCTTTTTTTCAGGGCCACTTTCCGGGACATCCGATCATGCCAGGAGTCCTGATCCTCGAGGCAATGGCTCAGGCCGGAGGCGTACTGGCCATGAAATCAGGTTCCCCGGATCAGGTGAGGAATAAAGTAATCTATTTTATGAGCATTGATAAAGCCAAATTTCGAAAACCCGTTGTCCCTGGAGATCAACTGCGTTTAGAGGTTGATTTGATCAAACAACGTTCCAACATCAGGAGTCTGAAGGGACAGGCGCGGGTCAGCGGCGCGGTCGTGGCAGAGGCAGAATTGATGGCCATGATCGTGGACAAATAAAAATGCAAAAAATATTGGAGAACAAGGTGATTATACATCCGACGGCGATCGTGCATCCCAGCGCGCAAATCGCGGAAGGCGTTGAGATAGGCCCCTATTCAGTCATCGGCGAGCACGTGACCATAGGCAAGGACACGAAGATCGCATCTCATGTATTGATTGAAGGCTGGACAACGATCGGCGAGCGGAACCAGATCCATTCGTTTTCCAGTATCGGTACTCCACCCCAGGACATCGGATATAAGAACGATGAGACGTACTTGATCATCGGCAACGATAATGTCATCAGGGAATGCGCTACGATCCATAGGGCGACGACGAAGGAAGACCGGAAGACGGAGATCGGTGATAAGAATTTTCTTATGGCGTACTCCCATGTAGCCCACGACTGCAAGCTTGGCAACAGCATCATCATGGCCAATTCAGTTGCTCTCGGAGGCCATATCGTCATTGAAGACTATTCTATTCTCGGAGGGATAGTGGCCGTTCACCAGTTCGTTCGCATCGGGGCCTATTCCATCATCGGCGGCCAGTCCGCGGTAAGCCAGGATATTCCGCCGTACGTCAGCGCTGCAGGTAACAGGGCAAAGCTGTACGGATTGAACCTGGTGGGCCTGAAACGGAGGGGATTCAGCAATGCTGTAATCAATACGCTGAAGAAGGCTTATAAGATCATTTTTCGCTCTGGATTGACACAGGATGAGGCGGTCTGCAAGGCTCTGGAGGAGTTTCCCGAATCGTCTGAGGTGAGGACACTTGCGGACTTCATTCGTACCTCCAAACGTGGCATAACCCGCTAGAACGTAGAAATGCAGATCGTTATACCAATGAATAAGATTGGCTTGATTGCCGGTAATGGAACGTTTCCGATCGCCTTTGCGCGTGCCGCAAAAGAGAAGGGGCTGCAGGTCATTGCGGTAGCCCACGAAGGAGAAACACTTCCTGAGCTTGCGCAGTGGGTTGACGGTATCTTCTGGATCAAGGTCGGCCAGCTCGGCAAACTCATTTCTGTGTTCAAAGAACAAGGCGTTCACGATGTTTTGATGGCAGGCGGAATAAAGAAGACCCGCTTGTTTCGCGGCGGGATGCCGGACATGCGCGGAGCTGCGCTTTTAGCCAGAATGCTCTACAAAAAGGACGATTCGATCCTCCGCGCCGTGGCAGCTGAGCTGGAGTCGGAAGGCATCACCGTTCGGGAATCAACGCTCTATCTTGACAATCTATTGACAGCCGCGGGCGTCTTGACAAAGCGAAAGCCGTCCAAGGATGAGCAGAAAGATATTGAGTTCGGCTGGCATATCGCCAAGGAGATTGGCAAATTGGATATCGGCCAGACCGTGGTTGTGAAAGATCAGGCAATACTCTCGGTTGAAGCTATAGAAGGGACCGACGAGGCCATTCGCCGTGGCGGAAGTCTTTGCGGACAGGGTGCAGTCGTCATAAAAATTTGTAAACCGCAACAGGACCTTCGGTTCGATTTGCCGGCTGTAGGGATGCAGACCATTCAGACGATGCTGGAAGTGAAAGCGAGCTGCCTCGCTATTGAGGCACGAAAGACCATCATCTTTGACCGGGAACACGTTGCATTAGAGGCGGACAAGCACGGCATTGCAATTGTCGCTGTCGGTAACCAGTGAGAATCGAGAATGAGCAGGGTAAAAGTCGGCATCATCGGCGTCGGGTATCTTGGCAGGTTTCATGCTGAAAAGTATGCCTCACATCCGGAAGTCTCCCTTATCGGTGTCGCTGATGCAGATCACGACCGATGCACAGCGGTAGCAAAAAAGCTGAACACCAGGGCCTTCGATGACCCCAAAGATTTATTTGGGCTGGTTGATGCAGTGAGCGTTGTCGTTCCTACCGCGCTCCACTACCTTGTGGCAAAGTTGTTTCTCGATCACGGGGTCCACGTCCTGATCGAGAAACCCATTACCGTCACACTAGATCAGGCTGATGAGCTTATCGGGATTGCATCCCGCAAAGGCCTGATCCTTCAGGTCGGACATATCGAGCGGTTCAACCCAGCGGTTACCGCGATAAAGGGGAGGATCTCCTCGCCGCAGTATATGACGGCGGAGCGGGCTGCTCCCTTTACAACCCGCTGCACGGACGTGAATGTCGTGCTTGACCTCATGATCCATGATCTCGACATCGTTACCGACCTTGCCGGCTCGAAGCCGAAGGCTCTCTGCGCGGCAGGCGCATCGGTCATTACCCGGGAGATCGATATTGCGACAGCCCGTATCGTGTTCCAAGACGGCTGCGTTGCTGATATCACCGCAAGCAGGGTCTCAGACGAGAAAAAGCGCATACTCCGTGTGTTTGACAGCGAGGGCATGTATGTTTCTGATTACCAGACTCAAAAAGCAACGGTATCACACCGGGGGAGTGGTGCCGGCACCGAACTGATTGCCGAGGACATCTCCGCAGACCGCTGTGATACGCTGAATGAAGAAATTCATGGTTTCATCCATAGC
>DASPQB010000011.1:0-10880 GCA_035625205.1 Nitrospirota bacterium
CACAGCCATGAGTTGAGTACCTTGATGGTATAACAACTTGATAGCTGAGTCATCATGCACTGCCACGAGCGACGTAAAACGCGGGAACAGCGCATTGAACACGGGATTAACTAGCAGGAACGGGACCACGCTGCTCGCCACACCTGCCAGTGTATAATATCCGAACATATCGAGACCGAGCAGTTTGCTCAAGATTATCTTGTCCATCTGTGTAAGGATGATGGCACTGACGGCGATCCCGCTCATGCCTACGGCAAAGCGGGAGATGTTGCGCAGAAGGGCAGGGCGAAAGACCGGAGGACGATCTGCGGCCGGGAGGCTTCGCCAGAGAAAGACCATTAAGAGAGTGACCCAGAGCGAGCTTACGACGATTTGCCACACAAAATAGGCTATAATAGTCGCCGAAATTTTCCAGAGGATGAACACTGCGCCGAACATACCGAATGTGGATACGCCGATTTTTACCAAGTTGATCGGCACCTGCCGCTGCAGGCCCATCAGCCCGCCATCGTAAAAACTGAGGGGCCACTGAAGGGCGGTCACGACACCCATGATCATCACGGCGCGCTGGATAGTCTCGACAGGGATTGAACCGGACCTGATCCAGTGTTTTGCAATGAACGGCGAAGTGGCCAATAGTACGATGCCGATGATAATTCCGATAGCCCAATACCCGATTTCCAATGTTCTCACGATATCGCGCGCTTCGCCATATTTTTCCGGGAAGGCCGAATAACGGGCCATTTCCCGGTTCATGGTCTGACTCAGGCCGAGATCGAGTATTTGGAACGCAGCTTGAAGCATGGCATAGAAGCCGATAAGTCCGTAGGCTTCAATGCCGAGAAACTTGATATACAACGGAACAAAAGCCAAGGCCATCAGGGCCGTCCAGCCCTGCCCGGCAAAATTAGCGACAAGGTTTAACTGTAGACGCGTCATAAACCAGCGCTATTTCTGCAAGGCAGAATTTCCAAGAAAATCGTCATAAGTTTTCTTGAGGCCTTCTTCCAACGAAGTTTTATGTTTCCACCCAAGCTTGTGGAGACGGGAAACGTCCAGCAACTTGTGGGGTGTCCCATCGGGTTTGGTCGGGTCTAAAACAATATGTCCTCTAAAGCTAACAGTTGACTTGATGAATTCGGCCAATTCTCGAATAGTACAATCCTCGCCAGTACCTATATTTATCAGTTCTCCGATGTCCTGAGCAGCAACATTTTCCATAAGGAACACGCAAGCATCGGCCATATCGTCTACATACATAAATTCCCGTCGCGGAGTGCCTGTGCCCCATACCGTTACCGCTTCTTGCTGTGCACATTTGGCTTCATGGAATCGACGTAAGAGCATCGGTATCACATGAGCATTCTCCGGATGATAGTTGTCATTTGGGCCGTATAAGTTCGTTGGCATCACGGAAATAAAATTTGTGTTATATTGTCGGTTCATGGCACCACAGAGCTTAATTCCAGCAATCTTTGCGATGGCATAGGGTTCATTCGTCGGTTCAAGAGGGGATGTTAAAAGATATTCCTCTTTGAGAGGTTGCGGCGCTAGCTTGGGATAGATGCAGCTTGATCCGAGAAAAAGGAGTTTCTGCACGCCATGTCGCCATGCTGCTTCAAGAACATTATTTTGAATTTTTAAGTTGTCCAATAAAAACTCTACAGGATAAGTATTGTTAGCATAAATACCTCCTACTCTGGCGGCGGCGAGGTAAACTATGTCAGGTCTTACGGATTGGAAAAAACTGTCGACGGCAACAGCGTTGAGGAGGTCTAGTTCTTTGTGGGTTCGGACAATGATGTTCCGGTAATGACCACTGGTCAATCGGCGAAAAATGGCACTCCCGACGAGGCCAGTATGGCCGGCAACGAATGTTTTTAGCTGTGTGAAATCCATTAAGGGTCTAATCGAAAATTAAAGTATTTTATCCGTATTTTATATAAAAACCACACATACATCATGGCATAGCTCATTTCTCGGTAAAAATAAACTGGATATTATTCACGTTAACAGTAGAATTTATTAATGCTCGTTTAACGGTTTCCCGCTTCAGATAGGAAGTCACCAGGACGGTGTCGTAATCTAGACTCGTTACAGAGCGTATCGGGCTTACACGTCTGCCAAAAAAAAACTTTCCATCGTTTTCGTCGTCAAGTACCCCGACAAGCTGCAACCCGGTTTCTTGAAGAGTAATATATGCGATTTCTGCAACTTCATCAACGCCTGCGAATACAATCCTGCGTGAACCTCTGTTCTCCAGATCGTAAAAGACCTTTTTCAGATTGTTCCTCGCTTCGCGGTATATACGAGTATAATCATGAAGCAAGTCATAGGTGAGACGTGATTTTTCTGCAAGGCCTTTCGGCGTAAGAAAATAAACATATCGTTTCGAAGGAATTGACGTGACGGTTATATACCCTTTTGCAACGAGATTCTTGATGTATGAATTAACGAGCCCTAAAGCGATGCCGAGACGTTTGCTCAGATCTCGTTGCGTGAGAGAATCGTTGACGGAAAGCTCGTCAAGAATTTGAAGAGATCTGAATTGGTCAGCCCCGGAAGTGGATGGTCGATCTATGTTCATGGAATGAACATACCATGAGGCCATTTCCATGTCAAGAATTAGTTATCATGTTATTCCGCTATACCTCTACATAAATTGCGTTAAATCGATGTAAAAAATGAATAACGCCTTTACACTACATAAAAGTAATGATATTATCTACATCTGATATATATAACGTACTGTACTGACTTCAGAGGAACTTTTGATGGAACCAAAGATCGGACTTGCACTAGGAGGCGGGGCGGCAAGGGGGCTTGCGCATCTCGGCGTACTTAAGGTCTTTGAGGACGCCAAGGTTCCAATCGACATGATTGCCGGTACTAGCTTGGGTGCTTTGATTGGCGGAATGTATGCATCCAAGCCAGATGCCTCATACTGGATCGGCCGGGTGGACCAGTATCTCCGTAGCTTCCGTTCACGTAAAACCCGTCTTGAGTTACTTCAGAAGCTTGAATCACCAACTGATAATAACCGAGGATTTTTTAGTGATATGGCATTTCTGCTCAGAAAAGGTTATTTCTGGGGCGTTACAGCCACTAAGCCTGCTTTTATCGACGAGCAAGAATATCAGGACCTGATCTATCCACTGATTCCCGATATTTCCTTCGAGGAGACTAAAATTCCCTTTAGCTGTGTGGCCACAGACATTCGGAACGGCAAACGTGTCATGTATACAAGCGGACGGTTCCGCACGGCCATCAGCGCCAGTTGTGCTTTACCTGGCATCTTCCCGCCTGTAAGAGACAACGATATGGCCCTCGTAGACGGGGGATGGGTGGAGCGTATCCCTGTGTTATGCGCACAGGAAATGGGCGCTGATATCGTGATTGCAGTAGACGTCTCGAGCGACATAGAGACATTTGAAGACAAATCCGGCCTTGACATCGTGCTCCATGCCGATGCAGTGACCAGGATATACCTGAACGAGATACTCGCCCGCCAGGCTGATGTGGTGATCCATCCGGCTGTGGGGACGACGCACTGGGCTGACTTCAGCAATTCCAAAGACTTGATAACCGCAGGGGAAAATGCAGCGCTCGAAAAAATGGTTACAATCCGCACTCTCATCCATCGGGCCGGTCTGCCTCCGAAAAAACTTTCCAAACAGCTCCGGTCAATCAAAGATAAGATCATCGAAAAAGTAACGGGTAATACGCCATAAGAATATTCCATCAAGCGCCTTACACTTCAGACAGACTTGCCGTGCAAAATACGATCCGAGATTTAATCCCTTCCTATGAATGACGTTTTTTCATGACCCATAATAACCGTCCATAGAGTTTCGGCATTATATGCTATTAATTCGTCAATCAATGCTGAATATTTTCGCTATAATAATACCATGAGCATACCACTCGTGATCGCCCATCGCGGAGACTCTTCGGAATCCCTCGAAAATTCAATTGACTCCATTCATAGGGCCCTTTCTTATCCTGTTGACATGATTGAGCTTGACATACGCAAAAGCCTCGATAATGTGCTCTACGTTATGCACGACAAAATGACCGGACGGACCGCGGAGAGAAACATTAACATCGAACACGAGACGTCCGACGTGATAAGCAAGATAAAGCTGATAAACGGCGAACCGGTTCCGACGATTGAGGACGTAATAAAGACAGTTGCCGGATCAACGGGGCTCAACATTGAGATCAAGAGTAGCGGTGCGGGAGTATTGATCGCTCAGTATTTTGCGGCGACATATTACCCTGGCTATGTTCTTTTATCGTCTTTCGAAGAAGATGAAGTCCGTGCGGTGCGGCATATCTTGCCGGTAATGCCGACATCAGTGATATACGATGTATTTTCTTTCCATGATGTCAAGAGTTACAAAAAGCGAGGATATAAAATTATCATCCTGCGGAAAAATACCGTGAATGAGAAACTTATTAAGGCCTGTCATGAGGAGATGATAGACGTGTATGTCTGGACCGTAGATGAAGAGGATGAAATGCAGAAGTTTATCTCTTTGGGAGTGGATGGTATATATTCAAACAGACCGGGAGTTTTGAAGACACTGCTCATGAAGCTCCAAGCTGCGGCAGAAGGTTCAAAATAATACAAGAAACCATATTCTTTAGCAGTAGACATCCATCAGTCCGCGTAAGAGGCCGCATCGATAATAGCATAGATCCGATTGAAGGATATCCACCCTGGCCGTCGGTAAGCAGCCTACACAAATCCATTATTCATTATGCAAGAGAATGATCAAGTCTTCGACATAATCATCATCGGCGGCGGCATCACTGGCGCTGGTGTTGCGCGTGATGCGGCACTTCGCGGTCTTAAGTGCCTGCTGCTTGAAAAGGGAGACTATGCCTCGGGTGTAACGTCGAAATCGACCCGCTTGATCCACGGCGGGCTGCGGTACCTCGCCAATTTCGAGATCGACTTAGTTTCGGAGTCGCTCAAGGAACGGGCCATCCTCCGAAGACAAGCGCCTTACCTCATTCACCCCATCCCGATCTTAATTCCCATCTATAAGGACGATCCCCATGGAAGAGCAGTGATTTCTATCGGGATCCACCTTTACAATCTGCTTTCCCATGACAAAGATATTCCCCATTACTTCACTTCAAACAGAGAAAAAACGCTCGGATTCGAACCACGCCTGAACCAGGAAGGCTTAACGGGTAGTGCTCTGTTTTACGACCATCAAATTCTGATACCTGAGCGGCTTGTAATCGAGAATGTGATTTCCGCTAAAATGGCCGGAGCTAAACTTTTAAATTACGTCAAGGCAGAAAAGATCGAAGAAACGAATGAACGCGTTGTTGTGATGGCCATGGACACGCTATCGGGAACGAGGTATACCTACCATTCAAAAGTACTGATCAACGCTGCTGGGCCCTGGATCGATACCGTAAGAAAGGCGGGAAACATCGACCAGCGGAAGATCATCTACCCGACGAAAGGCATCCATCTCGTAATGCCAAAACTCAGTGATCAGGCGTTGTTCGTGGCCTCGCGAGACGAGCGGATGTTCTTTATCATTCCCTTTGGCGGATATTCTCTTATCGGGACGACGGACACCAAATACGATGGGGATCTTGATGAGGTCCATGCTGATAGAGACGACATTGATTATCTGCTCACCGAAAGCAAGCGCGTCTTGCCTCAACTAAACATCACACGTGAAGCGATCCTGTATACGTATGCAGGCATCAGGCCTCTCGCGTTCTCGGGCAGGAGCGAATCAAAAATATCCCGGAAGCACCGGATCATCAAAGAAGGGCGGTCAGGAAGAATCATAACCATTGCAGGGGGGAAACTCACGACTTATCGTAATATGGCTAAGGACGTAATCGATGCGGCGTGCGATGCCCTCGGCATCAGAGCGGAATGTGCTACAGATCGGAAGCCCCTGGCAGGCAGCTTGCCTATGGATCATGACCTCTATTTGAAAGAAGCGGCGCCGGAATTGTCAGCTCACTACAACGCTTCTCTTCGACTTGTAAACCATCTGATAGGTCTCTATGGTGCGAGAACAAACCGCGTGCTCGATCTCATGAAAATGAATACGGCTTTGCGAGAGACGATATCTCCGCTAAGCCCGGACATTTATGCACAGGTCATTTATAGTGTGAGAGAAGAGGACGCCAAAACGCTTTCGGACATCATCCTGCGGAGAATGCATATCGGCATAACAGCTGCCCGAGGCATTCAAGAGGCTGAAAAAATCGCAGAATTAGCAGGCAAGGAACTCCGATGGAATCAGGATGATCAACATTATCGGATAGCAGAATTTACCAAAACACTTGCCAAAGAGACAGCATGCCTCATCTCATGACCGTTTAAATTTATAGGGCCTTTATGATAATCGTCACTGACCAGCCTGGCGGAAGAATAAAAAAGTCAGAAGACAGAACGTGGAACTTTGCCGAAATAGGTCCATCATCCCGAGTCTGTCCTCTGATTTCCGTAGCAAAATTATTTAGGCGTAACCTTTAGTTCAAGAGAATTGGCAGTTGAACTGACCACTTCCACGGCAAATGTCCCGAAGTCCTTCAGCACAAGCTCATCGGAAAGTGTCTGTGCGCTGTTTTTCGAATCGACGGAAATTTTTGCAATGGTTCCGTTAAAGCTTCGCTCGTGCAGGTCTTTGATGCTCCGCACCTGGTTCCTCAGCACGTCTTTGAACTTGACGAACTGGGTCTTATTGAGCCCCGAGATTGTAATGTTGACAGATCGTGTACTGCCGGCCTCCTTTGAATAGACAGCAAGTATTTTCCCCATCATCTCATCTGCTGCGTTCGAGGCGACCTTGCGAAGCGCTTCGATCCCCGCAGTTTCCGGCGTAATGTGTACGGCAGCTGCGTGTGTTGTTACTGCCGCGATGACCTGGCCGGTATCCGTGCGGACAGCCTTCGCAGAGAGGTCCGCTTGAACCGACTTCATGCCGCCCCCGATGTCACCGTACAGTTTTGCGAGAGCTTTGCCGGTTATGACAACTTCGGCGTCCACCTCGCCACCGAGGGTTTTTGCCTGAGTAGCCGTCAGGTCCTGTATTTTGTATGAATTGGTAACGGTGAAATCTTTCATGGCCGTTGCATGATCGATGAATTCAAACCCTTTTTGAGTAAATACGTCGAGGAACGTGTTTTCCACGACACCGATGTCGGTTTGTTCTCCTTGATAGCCACCCCACCACCACGCATACCATTCGTGCCCAATGTTCTGCTCGGAGATCAGGATGATCATGCGTGGTTTGTGCATTTGGCCGAGAAGGATCCCGATTCCCGAGAGGTCGTCGGTAAGCTGTCCCAGGGAAACCTCGGCATTGATCCTTACACGGAGAAGCCCGCTGTCCTCGGACTCACTCGCGACGTTGTAATGTTTGATGTACCCCTTGGTCTGGGAAAGGATCTTGTCGCTGATAAGCTGGTAGTTTTCAACCTGTGTCTGTGAGTCGATCAGGATGCCGATTGCCTGTTCCACGGCGCGCTTCTGAGCGTCTTCAATCGCAGCATCCCGGGCGATATCGCGCGCATTGCCCTGGATAGCTGCTACGCCTTCGGCAGTGACCATTTTGGAGTCCTGTGCCCAGGCTGAAAATGCCGATACTGCCACGAGGTAAAGTGCCAAGCTGAATATTTTTAGGGGACGAGCCATGTTTTCACCTCCGCGAGGAATAGTAGGGCGATGAAGAGATAATACCAGAGGTCGGTATGTTGGTCAACCCAGAAACACGGTCATGGCAATGTCCTCCTTGCCAGAACGGTGGACTGGGGAACAACATGACAGTTTATTAGATTAGCAAATACCGAGTAAATTTCCCCAGTGATGCAGGAACCCACGCACTAGGGGTACCGCTACGCTACCGGGGATAAATTTTCTGGATATTTTAATAGATAGATGATAGAATTTGATTTACTATACTCGAGTACGTGAGGAGGTGCCCTGCGTGCCCAAGTTGTCCGTGAACATCGACCATATCGCAACAATAAGACAGGCGAGACAAGGAACAGAACCCGATCCAGTTGCTGCTGCCGTTCTCGCTGAATTGGCTGGTGCAGATGGGATCATTGCTCATCTTCGGGAAGACCGGAGACATGTGCAGGACCGAGATCTGCGCCTCCTTCGCGAGACAGTCCAGACCAAATTGAACATGGAGATGGCAGCAACTGAAGAGATGCAGCGAATTGCCCTCGAAGTCAAACCGGATTTTTCCACGCTGGTGCCGGAAAAACGGGAAGAACTGACGACCGAAGGCGGTCTGGAGGTAGCGTCCCGTATCGATTTCCTGAAATCCTACATTGCACGTCTGCAGCAGGGCGGGATCACTGTCAGCCTCTTCATCGACCCTGATGAAAACCAGATCGCAGCTTCCAAGAAAACCGGTGCAGACTGGGTAGAGATCCATACGGGAACCTATGCAAACGCAAAGACCGAAAAAGACCGACACCGCGAGTTCATCAAAATCGCGGAGGCTGCGAAACTAGCAGCAAGCCTGGGGCTCCGCATCGGTGCTGGACATGGCCTCAATTATGTGAACGTCAGGAGCATAGCTCGCATTCCGGAGGTGTCGGAGTTGAATATCGGACACAGCATCATCTCGCGTGCGGCGCTTGTGGGCATGGACCGTGCGGTCAGAGAAATGGGCCACTTAGCTGAGCCATAGGATCGTATTCTTATTCATGGCAACGGGGTGAGCAGGAGAAGGGTATGATCATTGGTATTGGCATTGACCTTGTCATGATCGATCGTATCGACAAGGCAGGGAAGCATGAAGGGTTTTTGGAACGTTTATTCACGGAGCGTGAGCGCGAATACTGCTCTCGCCAAAAATTCCCTGCGCAGCATTACGCGGCCAGGTTCGCTGCAAAAGAGGCCGTGCTTAAGGCCATCGGAACGGGGTGGAGCGCCGGCATCAAATGGACGGACATGGAGGTGCTCCACGGTGAGGGAGGCGGTCCGATCGTGAACTTTACCGGCAGGGTCAAAGATCTTATGGACCTCAAAGGAGTCAAACAGGTTCTTCTCAGTTATTCCCACGACGAAGGATTTGCTGTGGCGCAGGTCGTTTTGGTAGGAAAAACGCTGATCATCGGAACGGAGAACGATTAGTTCGATTCGGGAAAGCCATGAAAATCGCAACTGCTCAACAAATAAAAAATATCGACCGGAGGGCGATGAAGGAATTCGGCATTCCCGGTCCGGTCCTGATGGAGAATGCCGCGTCAGCCGTCATGGCTGAAATGGAAAAATATTTTGACGGACTCAATGGTGTACGAGTCGGCATCATTTGCGGCAAGGGGAACAACGGCGGGGATGGGCTCGCTCTTGCACGAAGGCTCAGCATACGCGGAGTCCCCGTGCGCGTTGCGTTGCTTGCATCATTTTCTGCCGTATCCAGTGAAGCAAAAGTCAACCTTTCCGTCCTCCGCAAGATGGATGTGGAAATCACTCAGAATGCTACTGCCCGTTTTGTCGCTGACGTTTCCTTGTGGTCGGACATCATCGTTGATGCCATGTTGGGAGTGGGGTTGTCATCGCCTCTCAAAGGCCTCTATGCGCAGGCTGTGGATACAATCAACACATCGGGCAAGGCTGTCGTTGCAATAGATGTACCGACCGGTATAGACGCGGACACCGGATCTGTCATGGGAACTGCCGTTATGGCCGATCTTACGGTGACCATGGTGGTCCTTAAGCGCGGACTCGTGCTCTTTCCAGGCGCTCGACATGCAGGAACAGTGAGGGTCGCTGATATCGGAATCCCTTCAGAAGTCATCGAGCAGGAAAAGATCAACACTCGTTTATTGAATAAAGGCTCTCTCCTGGGCATTATGGGACGCAGGGCGCTAGACGCTCATAAAGGCGATTTCGGCCATCTCCTGGTCGTTGCAGGGTCGCCAGGAAAGGCCGGTGCCGCAGCCATGACGGCCAAGAGCGCTCTCAGGACAGGATCAGGACTTGTGAGCGTGGGAACGCCGAACGGCCTCGTTCCGATCATCCAGCAGCAAGTATTCGAATCCATGTGCATCCCGTCGGCGGAAAGCATCGATGGCACGATCGGGCTCGGCGCTGAAACTGAACTGCTCAAGGTAGCTGCAAAGATGAGTGCCTGCGCGATCGGCCCGGGCCTCTCGACACACTATGAAACAGTGACGATGGTGAGGAGCTTTCTCCAGCAAATCACCATCCCAGTTGTTATCGATGCCGATGGTTTGAATGCACTCATTGGCTATCTTGATGTGCTCAGGAAAACAAGGGGCCCCGTTATTATGACACCGCATCCCGGCGAGATGGCCAGACTGTTAAACATAACGATATCGGATGTCCAAAAGGACAGAATCGGCATTGCCACATCTTTTGCTGCGAAGCACAAGGTAACGCTCGTGCTCAAAGGCGCAGGCACAGTGGTAGCGAATCCTGACGGCCTGGTATATATTAATACTACAGGAAATCCAGGTATTGCCACTGGCGGCACCGGCGACGCGCTGACGGGAATGATTGGCGGTCTCCTTGCCCAGGGATATTCCTCTCTCCAGTCCGCGTGTCTCGGCGTGTATCTCCACGGTCTTGCAGGAGATCTTGCGGCAAAAGAAAAGGGCGAATCCGGAATGATTACCGGAGATTTAATTGAGAAGATTCCACAAGCGCTGCAGGAAACGATTGAATAGTCATTGAATTATAGGCTTATGGTCCCTTATTAAGCCGCATAAAACCCCCGACTCCCGTCGGGGGATGTAGCGGCCGCCCATAGGGCGCAAGCAGTTGCATCGCTTGTAAGAAAAATAGTGTGCAGATAGGCCTCATTCAAATGAAAATCATTATATTGTGCACTGACGTTGTATTTTAAGAAACC
>DASPQB010000012.1:0-30046 GCA_035625205.1 Nitrospirota bacterium
TTCATTCCCCTTTGTTCGTAAATCGTCCTGTACGGTGATTGAACCCGGTATTATCCCAGTCCGGGCTGACGCCAATGTAGCCTTTTGCAGGATACGACTTCGCGGTATTTGCTGAGGAATCCAAAATTATCGGCACTGACATCAGAAAGGATCTCAGTGATGGGTCGAACACCTCAAGCACACTCTTCAATACACCGGCGTTGCGTTCTCGTGAGATTGGCACTGCCGCTTTATTGATAAACCATCTGGGCAAAAAAGGAAAAGACGGGAGTCTCAGCAATCCGCCGGCTAATGTCGTAAGAGCTACGACCAATGATAACGCGATTCTTCAGGTACATGGTTGTGAATATCCCGCAACCAAGAAGTAACAACGCAACGAAGGCTGCCTTTCTCATACCGTGAGCCTTAGTGGTCCTCATGAGTGTCCTTCCGCCAATGCCAAAGCGCAGATATCACGGTACAGATTTCTGAACTTATGTTTGCCCCGACATGTGTGCTCATAATGACAAAAGCATATGACGAAACAGCCCTTCCAGCACTGACCAATTATTGAGGAGACACCCTCATGAACAATGTAAAAAGGGATCATGGTTAGGTAGTTTGTTTGCCAGTTGAACAGAGTGCCATATCATGCCAGAATATATGCCTGATTCACGGTTCTGTCAACGAAATCGCATGGGCTGTGTAAGTTGGTGTTAACGAATACAACACGTAAATTCAAGTGCTTCAGAAAATGGAAACCATAAGAACTGCGGGAGGGTCTTCGAGAGTTATTATGAATTAAACAAATGCATATTTCAATTTAAATTGTGCCACAGAGGCAATATGAGGGACTCATACCTGCCATCTATGCTCCTCCCCGTGAAGCACCTTTTTCCACCGGATTGCCCCGGTGTCGTTGACGTTGCCAAGGTATATTCAGGTCCTCGTAAGATCTTCATATCGCAAGAGCGCGTTTGAGACGATCTTTAAGGGGACTCCGTTCCGACTGGATTAGGTGGATGCATGTTGCCTGAAGTCGTGAAGTGATATCTTCAACGGAACCTTGCTGCCAGACGTCTCATCAGTGTTCGCACTGTCGAATAACAGACGAGAAACATGCGCTCCCTCTGCCTTATATGGTTTGCGAAGAGGTACTCGGCTAGACGCCTTGCAGTTTGCTCCGGCATAAATGCAATCTTACGTCCCTTGCTAGATTTCAGTTCGTGAATCGACAGCTTCCGGTCTGCGACATTTACAACACGAAGTTTAAGCGCCTCTCCGGTTCTTAATCCGTATCGCGTCTTACACTCACGTATGGGACGATCGCTGCCCGAGTCAGTTCTATAAACCAGTTGATCTGAAGGTTCTTTAGCTCGTATTTCTCGTTCCGCCTCCTACTTGCCGATCATGACACTGCTCGCTTTTATAAGGGCGATAACATCATCACCTTTTTCCAACTTGAGGTCGTTTACAGCATCGACCGTGATCGTGGAAGTAATGGTATTCCCACCGCCAATGTCAATCCTCACTTTTGCTGCGACAGCACCTTTTACGACCTCAATGACCTTGCCCTTGATCTGGTTTCTTGTGCTTAATTTCATGGTATCTCTCCTCCTCCGGGTATAGGGCTCTGTGAACACTTCTCCAGGATCGTTTTATGATTCTACGAATCGGCCCGGACATCTATGCCGATTTTTCCCTTGTTTGGGCCGGCTTCCCGTAACCCCTTCCTTTCCCTCCAGGATACAATACCTCTTTCGCGCATTGTGACAGGAACAACCCATAAAAGATCTATCCGCGTGCGGTGATAACTACAGAGGTGGCGATCATCGCCCCGTTCCCGGATCGCGTCTCGTGGTGATGAGAACGCTCATTCTGGCCACGATAATGCCGAACGCGCGTACGTGTGGAAACACTGTTGCCGATTTCCCTTCAGATAGGATGCAAAACAGCGGAAATAAAAAACACCGAATGCCGAGCGCGCATCCGTTGACCGCCATCTCTCATGCCGTGAGCTCTTATATAAACTGACTTATGCCTAATTATAGCACGTCCGCTGTGCGGACTCAGACGTCGTTCGGTTGACACGTTGAGGAGAAAACACGGTTACCAGATATTGACAAAAATTCAATACGGTCTGATCATCGATTCTTTAAAGGACGGCAAATATTGTTGACAAATTCTGATTGATATACTTTAATGTTATCTAATCATGCCAGAGACGACGCAACACTGAGGATTGGAAGGGGTAGAACGCTAAAGAACGATGCAGTGCAGCTTTTTGGGCGAAAGGGATCAAGTAGTCTGGCGTAAAAATGCAGACAAGTGAAGCGTCGTTGTGCAGAAGGAGGCCCCCATGAAGATACCGTTTCCTTATTTACTCGGGCTCATACTCATACCGTACCTCACCCTACCTGTCACATATGCAACAGCGGCAGCAAAGGAAAGCACAGTAGACGAATATTCCTATACCGACCCCGCTACCGGCATGGAATTCGTGCTCGTCAAAGGCGGCTGCTACCAGATGGGTGACACGTTCGGTGACGGTTATCAAAATGAAAAGCCTGTGCACGAGGTCTGCGTGAATGATTTTTATATTGGCAAGTTTGAGGTAACGCAAGGGCAATGGAAAACTGTGCAAGATGATAATCCATCGTATTTCAGTAAGTGCGGTGACAACTGCCCTGTTGAACAGGTAAGTTGGGATGACGCTCAGAAGTTCATCCGCAGAATGAATAAGCGCACAGGCAAGACCTATCGGCTGCTCACGGAGGCGGAGTGGGAATTCGCGGCCCGGAGCGGGGGTAAAAAGGAAAAATACGCGGGGACGAGCAATGATTTAGAGCTTGGTGATTATGCGTGGTATAGCACAAATTCTGACAAACAGACCCATCCTGTAGGCCAGAAGAGGCCGAACGGCATTGGTATCTACGATATGAGCGGGAACGTGTGGGAATGGGTGCAGGATATATATAGTGATACAGCATATTCATTACACAGTAGAAATAATCCTATCTATGCGGGGAGTGGCGAAAACCGGGTGCGGCGCGGAGGCGGCTGGATCCGCGATGCGGGGAGCGTTCGGGCGGCCAATCGTGACGACGCCCCCCCAGACTACAGGAGCAGCGGTCAGGGATTCCGTCTCGCCAGGACTCCTTAACATTTGGTTTTTACTTGTTGCCTGTTTCCCCCACTTCGATAATCTCCAAGAGCGAGCTGTTTTTCGGAGCGTGCTACAAACGAAAATCAAGGCTAAGGTCATTCCGGCCGAAAATCCGTGCAGCTGCTTTTACAAAAGAAGAGCCACCGACGACCTCGTCGTTCGTTGTGGGATGTTCATGTCTCTCGACTCAAAAAATTATAACGCGAATTCGTTAACGCATGCCCCGCGATAGCGTTGACATTCCATGAGATCAGCAATATATTCGAGATGAGCTACGGCTTCAGTTATTCTCAATGTTGGACTCCACGCTCTTGAGGGTTTGAACAATAACTGTTCAACTATGTGGGCGTTATTCCCGTATTCCACGAGGAGAGACGGTGAAAGGGAATTCTTCGGCGAGCGTTACCATCTCATTTCCAGCCAACCTCTGTGGACAGTCGCTGATACGCGAGAAAAACCGCATACTGATTCCGGTGACCATCCCGATCACCTTCAGGAACGTTGATGACGAATGACGAAACCTTGGCACATAACAAGACGCTCCAGCCGGTGCTGAAGCGAAGGCAGAGTGGAAGGAGGTTCATATGTTGTGGACAATCGCTGTGGTCATGATTATTCTGTGGGTGCTCGGGCTGGTGAGCAATTACACGATGGGTGGGTTTATCCATATTTTGCTTGTGATCGCAATTGTTGTGGTATTGGTCAGGGTTATTAAAGGACGGAAAATCCTTTAGCCAATGGAAGACCATAATTCGATGTGAGCAGGATGCAACTAGAAATGGTTGGCTCGTTGACTAAGGCGGCGGTACCGACATACTCTAAGCCTATGTCATGGTATCACGACGCGGAGTAACCTCAATGATCGAGCAAATCCATGTTAGCCTTAATTTAGTGAGGATTCCCCAAAAATCATGCCACAAGTGGGAATTTCTGGCTTGCATGACGTAACCCGGATTCTTGTCCCTCGTCACCATAGTGAAATTGCACGTGGGAATCGATCCACATTCAAGCAAGAGTTGTTCGGGAATCATCGTTAAAAACGGCCTCACTGAAGAAGTCGTCAGGGAGTTTTGAACATCGCGAACCGTTCACGTCTTTGGACTGCGTAATCCATCCCAAGATGCCTTCAGACGTAGAAGCGACCCTTCCCAGGAGAGATCATTATAGTCAGGGGGCATGTCATAAAAAAGCAGACAGGGCGGCGGGCGCCACTGTCTGCTTGCGATTTCCCTCCGACCGGGAGGAGCTATTTCTCAGGAAAAGAGTTCGCGGCGTTGCTTTGGAAATCACCGCACCTTCTCCATGGGGAGAGGAACAATTCATGGAGGTTACAGATGCCGGACTCGGCCCATACCGACCCATAGGCGGAACTAAGGGAATTCAGCCCGGGGAAAACACTCTCAATCAGCGCGGAGCGGTTGTCAAAATATTTGCAACATATGCATTTGTCTTCCATGTGTCTCTCCTGTGTGCATGCCCCCATTCTGCCCACACACGCTTGTCCGTCAGGCATTTACTTGCCCAGTTTCATCCAATAGTCTCCGAATACGTAGATGGAAAGGATAAAACCGAGAATGACGTTTACGAGGACCCCGCTAGCGAATGCACCGAACGGCTTCCATCCTGTGGACTTGAGATCCTTGAAGCGCGTTGTAAGCCCTATGCTCAGGAAGCAGAAAATAAATGCCCATGTGCGAAGCCCGGCGATCGGGCCGAAGACCCCCGGTTTAAAGATTTTGCTGAAGTCCTCCGGCGAATAGCTGGTTGCTATGATGGTCATCAGCAGCGAGGCTATGAAAAATCCCAGAACAAATTTGGGGAACCTCCACCAGATCTCCATGGCGCTTGGCCTCACGCCGCATTCCTCTTTCTCCCATTTCAGGCAGGCGATCAGCGCAAAGACAAACGACCAGATTCCTATCCAGATATCCCTCCCGATAACCTTCATTAACGTAAAGCCCTGAATGGCCGCGTCCTCGTTGCCGGCCAATTTCCCGTATGTGCTGGCAGCGGCAAAACCTGCCGCATCTGCAAACTCGGATGTCCCCACCCATGCTCCTGCTATCCCCGGATGAAGATTAAGCTCTTTTGACACAAATGGGATGAAAAAGACCATGACTAACGCCCATACGACCACGAGCGTAACCGAGGTGTAGAGATATTCCTTTTTGGCGCCGACCGCGCTTGCGATGGCCATGGAGCCGGACACGCCGCATACTGCGCCTCCCGTACCGATAACAGCCCCAAGCCGTTTGTCAAGTCCGAAGACCTTTGTTGCCACGAAGTAGATGGTCAGGCATGTAGCAAGAGATATTACTGTTGCCTGAAAGAGTGCAACCGGTCCGGCTGATATTATAAGATTAATAGGAAATGTTGCGCCGAGAAGGACAATGCCCGTCTTGATGTAGTATTCTACCCTAAATCCGGAATCCATCCATTTGGGGAAAGGCATAACATTCGCTATGATCAGCCCTATCAGCAATGCCGCAATCGGCGGCTCTAGCATCCACTGACCGGAATCCTTCCATCCGGCGATTACAAAAGCCAATATTGAGAGCAGATAGAGAATGACGAACGCGGGAAAAAACTCCGATGTCTTTATCCCCATGATACGCGTCGTAATGCCGAATATGATCGCCCAGAAGAGAAACTGCATGCCATATAAACCTATGTTATTTGAGAAGTGATCGGCAATCTTGCCGAGAGAAGCAGAGTCCCATTTCAGGCCGCCAGGATTAATCGCAAGAGATTTTGCAAATGTTGAGCCGTTCATGAAAGCAAGAAGGCAAAGCAGCGCGATGCCAAAGCCGACATAGATGGCCCACCAGTCCTCTTTTAAATACAACTCGTTCCAGCCCATAGGCGTAACCTTTGCTGGTGCTGACTCATTTTCTGCCATAGTCCGTTTTCCTCTCTTTCTCGTAAAGTAGTTTAAGTCGGATGTGTCCCATTTATTGGAAGGTTATCTTTCCAATCAACGCATCCAGACAAGTGTAAAAACCAGAGCGTTAAAAAAAGCTTGTACCATAGATATGTGAGTTTTCTGACCATAGGAACGCATCCGGTCAACAATGGCAGTACACCGTGCACCGTACTGAGCGGAACGAAGAATTTCTGATGAGAAGCATGCAACAGGGTATCGGTCATGCTCTGAATGCTTGCGATGATTATACGAGATTGTTTTTTTTTGTCAAGAATTCCGATGGAGGTATTTTTAGGGTATGCCAAAAATAAAGTTTTAAGACCTGTGGATCTTTTTAAAGGTTGACATGACTAACAACAATGCCGGTCCAGACACCGGGAGGAAGATAAACATCATGATGGCCAGACGGGACCGATATATGGATGGAACCGTGGTGTTGATGCGCCTTGCCATAAAGTATCTTTGTGAAAGCCGTACTTTGCTATCCAGACATTACCCGTACTGTCCATGGCAGTACTCTCCGCACCTAATGACGAGCTTAGGATGTCCATAACGGGACACACAGAGCCTTACGAAGAACCATCCCTCGATTTTCTGCGGTCACTCCCATCCCTTCTGTCCCTGCCGCTTCTTCGTCTGGATCCCTGGTAGGCAGGTTCATTGAACTTCCTGCGTGCTTTTGAAGACCGGCGGTCAGGCTGAGTCCTGCGGTCTTTCGGGAGGACCTGAAAGAGGTAACCGAGAATTTCTTCTCTTTTTTTCGTGACGAACTTTAGATAGGCAGTTTCAAGGTGAATGTCCGGCACTGATTGTTCTAGGTGATTCGCAGACAAAAGCGAGACAAGAGCATCCTCCACAGCAGAAAAGAACTGTTGAAGTTCTTCAATGCTTCTGTTCTTTTTACTGCTGATTTCCGCTAGCGGGGCTTCGATCACCTGTACTGTCTTTTGCAGCTGTTCTTGGAGTATTTCGTAGAGACCTTTGAGCATGTTGATATCTTCTCTTATGATGAACGACACTTGATCCGCAATCATTTTGACCTCTTGTCGTGCACGCTCAAGGTCCTGCCAGGCGATCTTGCCGGCAAGCAGCGCTTTTTGGGGCCGTGCTTTAAGATCATCGATGATCTGGGTCTCTTGCTTCCTGATGACATTCGGGTCCGAGAGTATAACGATCGAGGTCTGACAACGTTTCTTAATGTCCGCCAGGGAGCCATGGATATACAGTGCAACGCGGCATAGTTCAGCTGTTAATACAAGCGATGGCGGCTTGAGCTTCTCTATGGTTTTTTTCCGCTCGCTGATCATCTCCTGTAGCCTCACCATCCTGAGTACATCAGCAAGTCTGTCCTTCCTGAGCTTACTCAACGTCGACTCGGCTGACAGGATAAACGAGGCCATAGTACTGATATCGTTTGATTTACGTTTGAGGGTATGCAGGTGATATTGAAATAGTTCCAACGCAGACAGAAGATTTCGATCCGTAAACCGTGAAAAACGGAGAACGGCAGGGACCATGTGATTGTGGAGCCCCTCTCGCTTCGCAACCTGCTGCTGCGCTTGACCAAAAGTATCAGCGCTCTCGAGGAGGCGGCGATAGGGTGCGAGGTCTGAGCCGTGCAAGCCTTTGCCGCTGTCCTTGCTTCTGCTTGCGAGAAACGCCTTTATCTGCTCCGGCATGGGGCGGAGGTTTCTATCGGGCTCGAAGGGAAGGTAAAATATGGATTTATCGCTCGCCATTGCAAAAATCAGGAAATTGATCAATTGTATGCTGTTGTATTTGAATGTTGTAATGCAAAATAAACCATATCAACAAGAATGTCGCGAACACCTCTTGATTTCGTGGGAGAGGGGTGAAGAGATAGCATGCTAGTCACCGGGATCATCGTGCCCATCGTGAAACTCCGATCGTTATTTTGGATAATGCTGTGCATCAATAAAAAATGCTTCGAGTATCGTCTTCAGGTTTCGAAGTTCCGCGTTAGCCGACGAGTTGTGCGCTTAGATGCGGTATGCGCTGAACTGAGGGATAGCGATAGCCGCGAGATTCGTGATAATGGCCACCACAATGAGGAGCTCGATCATTATGAAACCGTTCAGTTTATTTCCCATAGCGATTTTCCCCGATAAATTGCGTGAGTTTCTATTATTCAGGGAAATTTCGGCACCTCATGGTTACGCCTTCTTCGCCACTGTGTTCTTCTTCACGATCCACGAACCAAGGATACGGACGTACCGAGACCTCATCTCCTTGCTGCACAAGGTCTTTTTTTTACCGGTGGCAGGTTCAGGAAGGCGTCGTGGACGCGATTTAGGACCTGATGTGCGAGGCTTTCTGGATCGATGAACAGGATGTGCTGGACCGGCCACGTTCGAAGTTATAGTCGCTATCCTCTCCCGTCAAAAAAACTGCGTCACAAAGGACGACTTCCATTTTGGCATTTGCGGTAGAAAATTCTAACTGATTTGTTGAGATGCATTGAGACTCTCAAAAAGTCCATATTTAATCATGTTCTTTCCGTTTTTCTTAACATCATACATTAGACCATCGGCCATCTTAATGAGTTCGTTCTGTAAACATGCTGGGCCATAGCAAGTTGCGACACCAATACTGAATGTGACAGGCCAACCGTTCTTGTTCACGGATTCTAGTAACTTTTTTTGGACTTTGGTGATTGCTATCTTTGCATGATCCTCGTTCGTATCTGGCATAAGAACAGCGAATTCATCACCGCCCAGCCTCGAAACTATGTCTGTTGAACGCAGCATCGTCTTCAAAGATTCTGCAACAATCCGGAGAAGATCATCTCCTATGCTATGCCCATAGGTATCATTTACGTATTTAAAGTTATCGACGTCGATGTACGCTAGGGTAAGAGGTTGTTTATATCTGGCTGATCTGTTAATTTCTATGTGTGTCTGTTCATAAAAATATCTCGTGGTATAAACGTTTGTCAGGAAGTCGTTACAGGCATGCTCATGTTCTTTTTGCATTAATTCTTTTATTTTCAGATTGGAAAACGCGATCGTCAGAAAAATACCCAACACCATGGTAAAGTTCCATATGGGAATAGCATTATGAGAATAAACATGCCCACTTGCAAGATCGGCCCAAAACATAGTGACAGCGCTGAAAATTGATATCAGGACAGCAGACTTCGGAGTCCCACCCAAAGCAAACAGCAGAACAGGAAGCAAATAGAGAAACGCAACGGAGATTTCATAGCCAAAACTATAGTCGATCACACCAATGATGATTACAAGAGAAACACCAATGATCGTCAGGAGCGGTTTAGGAATCTTACCAATAACTTTGAAGGGATCAATATGCATATGATATAATACCATTGATGCCAGCTATGTCAATTAAATTTGGATGCCTATTAGCGAACTGTGCATTCTGAACATTCAGGAATTCAACGTATATATATTGTCAGCCATCCGGCTTTTACAACGATTCACGCATGCCTACTTTGTTGCTCAGACTAGATGTGCGCTCCTCGTCTTGCAGTTGGATCAGGCGCGATTCCGCCGCCCTGGCTCTCCATCTCATCCCTAGGGCCTTTTATCAAATAGCGCCCTAAAACCTCGGCATTCATGCCTGGCGGGGAGGATGTCAAAACTGGCTTTCCTTTTCAGGCTGCGCCCCCCTCCCGAGGTTCCTCTCCTTCATTGCAATTCGCAGCGTATCCACCGATGGGACATTCGCGAGCCTGCCCGACTCGTCCTTAAACATCCTTCAGGAAAAGCTGGCGATCCAGTGTGGCTGCAGTTCCTTCCCATCTAAAAAGACCGATGGCGAGCCGCTGAGCTTAAGCTCTGCCGCTTGTACATCGCTGATCAGTTGAATGCATACATCGGCATGAATCTTTTCGATTTCTAGAGCACGGGCGATGTTCTCTTGTAACGCTTCCTCGGACCCGCAGCCTTGTGATATATACAGTCGATTTTTATGCTCATCCCGTTTGTCAAGTCCAGGTCAGGAAATATGCCTGGCACCGAATCTGAAGTATCATCGAGCTTCGCTATGAACACTTAGTGCCACGCATATCAGCTTGGACGAATATAGGCTGGATGTTTTCAGAAGTCAATGAGTCCGATTAAATGATTTGCCAATTTAAGGGTGAAGGTTAACGAATATCAGTTGGGACTTTTTCAACGCTCGGAGTGAGCATTTTTGCTTCGTATCTTGGTCTTCCTTCACGCAGTCAACGATCATAGGGGTGGCGAGCTTCAGACGAAGCATTGCTCGTCGGCCCCAGCATTGTTTATTCTGTCTGAATAGTATTCCTCATCTGATGAGGCAGAATGGTGGCATAAAACTTCTTGCAAACAGGGCATTAGAACGTCTCTACGTATACAATGTTTTTTCATCGGGACCCGTGACCTGCAAGTCTGCAAGAGCTTTCGCTTCGGGAGCCTCAGATCAATCAACATTCAAGAATGGCGATCGTTCCGTGTGGTTGAAATAATCCTTCCATTTTCATTTAAAACGAGTGTATAATTGGGACGGATTTTTCATCGGGTATGGTCGAAGATCGAGTGAACATTAGTATGAGTGCATTGTCGTGAAATTTTTTGGCGTTACCGGTGATTGCCAGCCAAAACCCTGCTCTCCTTGGAAATTGGATCACTACAGTTCCGTGAACTGTTCGAGAGTACGCGACTGTCCATTATGATTGGTAAAAGGGGGTTTCCATGATTTCAAGAAGGACATTCCTTCAAATGTTTTTGCTTCTCGCGCTTTCCGGTTACGCTGGTGAGCTGCCGGCATATGATATTAAGGATCGTATTCTGAATCTTTACAATATCCACACCGGGGAGAGACTTCACGTTAAATACTGCTCATGCGGTGTTTATGACAAGGAAGCACTGGAGGGAATAAACCGGATATTGCGATGTCATTATACGAACGAGATCAAGCCGATAGACGTAGAAGTTCTCGACCTTCTCTGTAACATTAAGGACCGGCTGGGCAAGGACGCGGAGATCCAGATCATTTCAGGATACCGCTCCCCCGTTTACAACGAATACCTATGGAGACACGGAAGGGGCGCTGTAAAGAACAGCCTCCATATGGAGGGTCGTGCAATCGATTTTTATTTGCCCAGCGTGCACAATACGAGGATCTTTGAGGTTGCACGGTCCTTTTACGCCGGCGGTGTGGGATACTATCCGGAATTTGTCCATATCGACAACGGGCGCGTGCGATCCTGGTAAGGCTGTGACCACAGCAAGGATTCTCTTTCCCGTGGATCCTTGAATTCCATAAAACTACACGTCGAAGATAGTTCCTTCGCGGAGTCTGCCAAAGATTCGGCTGACTCAATTCCCTGGCAACTACCCTCCGATTCAAACGGACTTCCCAGATTGTGTTATATTATTTATAGAGATGGTAAACTGATTTGTCGCGCTACAGATGCATGCATGTTCCGAACTGTTCGTGCAACAAAGATTGATCATGATTCGCACAGGTATTATCCTAAGTATCATCTTAAGTATCATCCTGATTACTATCGCGGCCTTCGCGGCCGTCATTAATGGCGGCTCCATCCATTATAGCATCGCACAGGGAGACAGTCTTTCGCTGATCAGCGCGAAAGTCGGCGTATCAAGCCGTTTTATTGCGTCGATGAACAGTCTTAAACCGGGTCAACGCCTGATTCCCGGGCAGGATCTGCTTATCAATGCCACGAAGATCGTGCCGAAAACGCTCGATAACGGCATTCTCATTGATGTCCCCGCCAGGAGGCTCTACCTCTTTAAAAATGGCACGATCGAACTGTCATTTCCTGTTGGTCTCGGCATGCCTAAGTGGCGAAGTATTACGCGGTGGCATACTCCCACCGGGAATTTTACCATTACGAGGAAGTCACGAAACCCCGTATGGTACGTGCCGAAATCGATTCAGGAACAGATGCGCATGGAGGGCAAGCCGGTGCTGGCAGAGGTCCCGCCGGGGCCGGATAATCCCCTCGGGACGTATATCCTGTACACTTCCTTTCCGGCAATCGCGATCCATGAAACAATATCGCCTGAAAGCGTGTACAAGTTCGCGACCCATGGTTGTATTCGTGTCCTACCGGAGAACATTAAAAAACTCTATGAAGAAGTCGAGGTGGGAACGTCGGGAGAAATTGTGTACGAACCAGTCAAGGCCGCGGTTACTGATAACGGGAGGGTTTTCCTCGAAATCGATTCCGATGTCTATAGCAGTATTCCCAACCTCATGCAGGAGGTCAGGAACCGACTCGACGCGCTGCATGTCGAGACGGAGATCTGTTGGGACGACGTTAAGAGAGTCGTTCAGGAACACTCGGGAGTGGCGGAGGACATTACGCTCTCGCCTCTCTGCCCGATCAATCGCTAACGTGGATAAATCGATAGTATCTCCTCAGGTTCTCTCCGACCCAATTCTTCCGATCGTGATCACGGGGATGGATGCTGTCGTATGAGATGATAATGAGAGGGAGATTCGATCTTTTCTTGAAGCGGCGATTCTTCCCTTACAGATCCTGGCTCATTGAGTGCTGAGGTCCTTCCGACAGCCCGGTTCTTTACCTCCAAATCATTTTTCTCCCTGCATCACTCGCCGTCCCGGCCCTGCTTACTCTCGAACTGAGGCGACTTCGCCTATCGCATCGACTGTCTCTTCCGGCGCACGCATACGACATCGGCCCATTCTTATTCATCGTCGGGGCGGGTCTTAAGACATTGCCGCCTGTCCTTCTAACTGCAGGGGAACAGAAAACAAAGATGACCACACGGGGCAGGGGAGTGCATGATGACATGCAGCTGACCGTTATACGAAAGCAGCGAGAATGATGAGGCCGGCTACGTTACAACAGAGGTACAAGGATGTTTTCACGTATTGTTAAAGCGGTTGCGGGTCACATTGTTGGGGGCCAGCGTTCGGTCGAGAGGCAGCGCATCGTTATCGACCGTCCCTCATGATGCTCAATCGGGACCTCAGTTGAATGGCGTTCGGAGAATAGCCCTTCGAAACCAGGGTCGGACGGTCCCATTCGTGTAGGTGCTTCACAAAACAACGTTCGGGAACGCACCCACCAGCAGTGCGCGCAGCCCATTCCAGCAAATATTGACGCCGATGCACAGCAAAATGAATGCGGAGAGGCGCACTGCCACGCTGGTCACGGTTGGACCCAACTTCTTGAGGATGCGATCGGCGTAGCGGTAGCAGAGGTAGACGCTGACGGCGACGATCAAGATACCAAGGGCGTGCGCCAGCGCTGTCACGACCAAGGGACGAAGGCCTCGCGCCGGGTTTGCTCCGAGCGTGAGTGCAACTGCAATCGAACCGGGGCCCACGGTGAGCGGCATCGTCAAAGGGTAGAAGGCGCGCTGACTGAACTCGGCTGGTGTTATGGTTGACGGCCCGTTGCCGACGAGAGTGGGCAGCGAACTGGGGCTGTTCAGCAGTGACCAAGCGATGGCGCAGACGACGAGCCCGCCTGCGACCTGGACAGTGGGAATAGACAGTCCGAAGATATCGAGCACATAGGCACCGATCAGGGCTGAGGCGATAAGGAGAAGGAAACTGTTCACCGCAACCGCCTTCGCCATCCGGCTTCGGTCTTCCTGCGCGAGATCAGCGGTCATGGAGAGAAAGATTGGCGCTCCACTCAGCGGACCGACGATGGGCAGCAAGGCGCCGACCGCCAAGAGGACAATAGCGGCAAAGTGGTGGAGGTTCTTAAAGATGGTGAATAAGGACATAACGCTTAGAGGTTATCCGTACCTGTGCTTTACCTTCGCCGGTCATTTCGAAAGCTGATTATCGCTGCGGTCAGCATGTTCAAGACGCTTTAGGAACTATGAGTCTTCTCTTATCCATTGTAGGTGGTGATGACGGTGATTCTGGCCTGAACGGATCTAGTCGCTGACCTGCATGGTCAGCCCACGCGTGCGGTCCTCCAGACACCAGCCGGCCTGGTTAGCGTACGCAGATACGATCTTGAGCGCCGCATGGGCAGTGATCATTTACCGGGGATCATATCTTTGCCAATGCTTAAGTGCTCGAACGAGCGCTCGTCCTAAACTCCCTGAAGTTCGACTTTGAAATCTGCGGTTTTTCTTACTCTTCCTTCGTTCAGGTGACCCTGTAGTTCGCTACGGTGCAAAGCAAGATTCAGCAAAAGTCATTTTGTGACGGGTAACTTTCAGATATATGGTATGCTTGCTCTTCTGAGTTGTCAACGTCTTCGATGGAGTTTAGTATGAGTATAATTCGGACGAACTCAGTGACGTTCATGAGACGAGAAAAGGTAACCATCCCGGCTTCAGTTTTCTAATCTGTAACCGTCGAAGCTGTGAATATATTCTCAAAGTGTATTTTCAACACACCATGAAGAGGGTGTCCAATCCCTCAGCCGACCCAAGGAGACCGCATTTACCCTTTCCCATGGATAGCGGTTAGCGTCTCACGATGAGTACAGGGATTTTCGTATCCTTGTGCACTACGCCGTACGTAACGCTACCGAGCATGGCCGCTTTAAGGGTACTTTTGCCATGAGAGCCCATAACGATCAGATCAGCCTTTGTTTTTTTTGCCTCGTTCACAATTTCTTCCACAGGATGCCCTCTCCTTATTGCTGACCTGTATTTAATGCGATTACGTTCGCATAACTTTGCGATCTCGTCTAGGAAGGATTGCGCTGATTGCTCAAGATAATCTTCGATAGACTCCCTTAAATGGGTCGGTGAAGCGGAAGCTGAAACCTCCTGGTTGAAAATAAAACGTATATCGAAGACACTCAGCAGCGTCAAAGATGCTCCTGTTTGCTTTGCGAGCGCGACCGCGTATTTTGCCGCCTTATGCGAAACTTTAGAACCATCTATTGGTACGAGAATCTTCGAAATCATGAGTCCTCCTTTTTTGTGTAATTTAAAAAGAAATTAAACCTCCCGCTCTTTTATGTCCGTGAATAATATTGATAATGATTTTTCGAAATCCGCATAAGTCACTCCCTGGTTATTCAGTTACTTGTTTTATTATAGCACTGTCCATGCCGTTCCATGGCAACGACTCAGGTGCCCTGCAAAAAGATGGGACGTGTTCGCACCACGGTAGCAAAAAACCATACCTGACACCAACAAGGGTCGTCAACTTATTCGGCCCCTGTGATTTTGTATTGTCGCGCAATATTGAAATCATATCCGGTAAACATTGATGTATATTGTCCATGTGTTCTCATTTGTTTCCTCCACTCCCGCCTGCAAAGCAAAAAACAAAGATGACAGCTCTCCAGTGAGGACAATAGTGAGCTTCGTTTCTCGTGTTTACTGAGCGACCGTTGAACGCGCTACATATTCGCGTGTTTCAGTTTTGCAAGTAGTTTCATGATGCCGCCGCTGATGCTTCTTTGCCTCGGTTGAAACACCACTTCACTGGCGTCCCGCATCTCGCTGCCTTTGGCCACGGCGAGCGATGACGACTTTGCCAGTGAAAGGATCTGGCTCGGATAAGCGCTCCGATGGCCGGTCATCAGAAAGCTGATAACGCAGGCTACGGCGGCATAGGGAGCAATCTGTGGTCCGAAGATCTCGATTGCCATGATGCTTGCTGAAATTGGAGTGTTCGCTGCGCCTGCAAGCAGACTGACCATGCCGATGGCTGAAAAGAGCGCCATGTCGAAACCAAGGACGTTGCCGAACATGCTGCCAGCCGTTGCGCCGACAAAAAAGATGGGCGTTACAATACCGCCACTTCCGCCAAAACTGAGCGTGATCGCGGTAAACAGTGCTTTTATCAAAAATGCTCCGCCAGGGGCTGACTCGGCTTGCAATACACTCTTTATCGTATCAAGGCCGAGGCCAAGATAGCGGGTAGAAAAGATCCATGAAAGAATTACCAGCGCCAGGCCGCCGATAACCCCTTTCAATGGCTTTTCAACTTTCACTCGATGGCTCAGCCGTTCAAAGAATCTGATCAATTCAATGAGGACGAGCGAACAAAGGCCGAAAAAGAGGCCTGCCAGGCATACCTTCAGGAAGAAATAGCTACTGAAAACGGGTACGATTTTCACGGGTTCATTGAAGTACGTGATTCCCAATGAGGAAGATACCTGATACCCCACGATGCCTGCCACAAACGACGGGAGGAGCACGTCATAGAGCATGGTCCCGACGAACAACACCTCAACACCGAAAAGTGCACCCGCAATGGGCGTACCGAAGACCGTGGCGAAGCCGGCGCTGATGCCGCAGATGACCATTTTTTTCCTGTCCCGGTCGCTGAAACGGAGGAGCCCCGAAAAGGCCGACGCGAGAGCTGCGCCGATCTGGGCAGCAGGGCCTTCCTTGCCCGCCGAACCGCCAAAGGAAATCGTGATGATCGTGGCGACAAGCTTTACCGGCACGACGGCCAGTTTCATCTTTCCCGAATGCCTGTGCACCGCCTCGATTATCTTCTCCGTGCCGTGGCCTTCGGCATCGGGCGCGAAGACCTTCACGATTAGGGAGCTCAGGAACAGGGCCGCGGGAAGCAAAAGAAAATAGTAGTGATACCGCGCCGTGGCGGAGATGCCTAGGCCGAGCAGTTTCAAGAATACCGTTGTCGAGATGCCGACGAGAATGCCGATGCAGGTCGCCAAAAACAGCCACTTCAGGATGCTGATAAAGAGAACGGATCCTTCCACAACTTTTTCTTTCATGGTAACGTTTTCACCTTCTCGGACGGGATAATTCCTCTGTGGGAAGATGTCATAGCGCAGCGTTACCAAATTATCTGCTCATCGATCTTCTCATTGGCCCCCTCTACCACCTGAAAAAGAAAGGGCGCCGGAGAAATAAAAACTCCGACACCCTCACAAAGTGATTCAGTGAGGCATTTTCACATCAGGGGGAAAATCACGCCGCTTTTCTGGTTCTCCGTTTGGACAACTTTCGAAGCGTCTTTTCGAGTAGAGAAATTTCTGCATCGTATCGCTTGAGCTGTGCCGTTATATCCTTCACAGTCGTGTCTGTTGCGGGATTTTTCCCGCCTTTCGCCGCTATGAGTGAGTACACCCTCACGCCGAGGTCAGAAAAGAGATTATGCATTTTCACCTTGAGCGCGATGAGTTTGTGTCGATGCAACCCTTCTTCTGTCACCTCGTCTGCTCTCTTTCTGGCGACCATGGTGCCTTTCTTGAGAGCAACCATGCCCTCCCGAAATCCTGTTTGCAAATCAGTTCTTAATGCGGTCCATTTCATTCTGTCCAGGTAGCTCATGACGTCACATCCAGGCTGCCGATATCTTTTGTTGGTCAACCATGCAGTGTAGGTCCACCGGCGGAACCTTCAATGTCGACAGATCTACGTGGCATTGTCTCGTCTATGTTCACTCGTGGTAGCTGTTTGCCGTTGCCGTCATGCGCTTACGATTCTCCCGAACCTTCATTCGGCGGGCTCTTTGTCGTCACGTGGTACCCGATAACCAGCAGCGCGACTGCAAGAACGATATATTCCGGGGTAAATATGTTCATTGCCATCTCCACAACTTCCATTGAGGAGTTTAGACGCCGGCGGTGCCTCACCTAGTGGAACTTCAGCCCGGCAGCGCTTGCGCCGCAAGGCAAGCCTATTCGCCCATAACGACGAAGTCATCGCGCCGGTTCTTCTGCCAGCAGGCTTCGTCATGTTCGGTGCAAATCGGTTTTTCCTTGCCGAAGCTGATGAGGGATATGCGGTGTGCGGCAATACCCATTTCAGTCAGGTACTTCTTTGCGCTCGCTGCACGCCGCTGGCCGAGCGCCTGATTGTACTCAACGGTGCCGCGCTCGTCACAATTACCCTCGATTTTAACCTTCGCGTTAGGGTTTGCTTTGAGCCATTCGACATTTTCCTTCATCACGGCCTTGGCGTCATCGCGGATAAAGGATTTGTCGAAATCAAAATAAATGGGCTTGGGCCCTTCTGCCATCATTCCTGCCTTTTCATTCGTAACTTCGGGTTTCATCTCAGGTTTTACTTCGGCCGCTGGGGCTTCCGGGGCTGGCGCCGTTGTTACCGCTGGTGGTGCTTTTTCTGTCTGCGTTTGCGCTTCCGGCGCTGCTGTCACTTCTGCTTTTTTCGGACAGCCCCATAAGGCAACAATGCCAGCTAGTAATATAAATGATAAATAAATCAAACTTTTGCGATCCATGTTGTCGTTCCTCCTTGTTTTGTTGATATCGTTTAGTGTAGTTTTGCCGCCGTAGCCAGAATTGTGAGCCGCAAAATACTTTTTGTTCTGGCGATACTGCCTTGAAAGCGTGTGGCGCGTATTGAAGGATGCCGCTCTTAATTTTCACACAGTAGGTTTTCAGCCTGTCGTTATCATTTTTTTTTGCTCCTTTCCTGAATTTGCTTTATAATAATATTTTGTAATAATATATTGTGGGGTTCTATTTATTAGCTATTTAGTATTATGATCAGCATTGAGTTTAGTCGAGGGTTGCTTTTTGATTGCATTCCTCATTGTATGTGCTAAAATAGTTTGCATACAAACTTTATTAGCACTTTATTCCTGGATTGTCAAGCCCATTGTTGGGAGGTTCGATTCTTGAGTACGAGACTGGATACCGTCGCGGAAATCATCGATAATTTACGCCGGGTATTTCAAGTGGTCAATGCACAGTCGAAGAAGGCTGAGCATGAGACTGGCCTCACCGGCCCTCAGCTCTGGGCGATCAAAACTATAGCGCAGGAAGCACCGATCATGGTTTCTGAGATAGCCAGGCGCATGTATCTGCACCCGGCTACGGTGGTCGGCATTCTTGACCGCCTTGAAAAGCAAGGGCTTGTCAAAAGAATACGCTCGACGGAGGACCGCCGCGTGGTGAGGGTGGAATTATCCGAACGGGGCCAGGCATTGGTCAAGAAATCACCGGAAGTGGCCCAGGGACTCCTGGTCGCCGGGCTTGAAAGGCTGAGCACCAACAAACTAAATAGCATCGCGCGGGCGCTCGACCAAATGGCAGAGATCCTTGGTGCGCAAAATATCCCTCCACAACTTATTTTATCCCCGGAGGTAAATAAACCCTATAGGACAGTGGCGGGAGCTGTGCGGGCAAAATCTGCCGGAAGACGGCGACCTACTAAGACGAAACCCTGATGGAAAGCGATAAAGAGAAAATAGTATCGATCAAACGACCTCTCCTGCTGACCCTGATTGCAGCGTCTTTTGCGCTCGGGGTCTTCGTGGGCGCGGGGATGGGCTTGTTCAGCCCTCCTACAGTAAGTAGAAGTGAAGTTGTCCCCGATCAGACGGAAGATACGTTCAGGTTTATCCGTGCCTCCGTAGAATCAAGTAACGCCGGAAAACTTCACGCGGCCAAGGAACTCAAGCCTTTCAAATACAAAGTGAATGCGTTAATCGAGGATACGCTGAAACGTGGTGATGCTGTTGCCGTCTCAGTTTATTTCCGGGATCTGAACAATGGGAACCGGTTCGCCATCAAGGGGCGTGACAAGTTCTCACCAAAGAGCCTGTTAAAGGTGCCGCTCATGATCGCTTATTTCAAATGGGCGGAATCGAATCCGCTGGTCTTGCGGAAAACCCTCACGATGACGGGTACTGGACAGGAGCCAGTGCAAAGACAAAGCGATCACGAAGAGAAACTTGAACCTGGAAAAGCCTATACCGTCAATGACCTGATCTTCAGGATGATCGCCCACGACGATACCGATGCATATGCTCTGTTGTATGCGAATCTGCCAGCAAGCCGCCTTGAGAAGATATTCAGTGACCTCTACGTTGAATACGATCCCAACAAACAGGAAGATTCCATATCGTTGAACGCTTTCTCGGGCTTCTTCCGCGTTCTCTACAACGCATCCTATCTAACGGAGGATATGTCAGAAAAGGCTCTTCGGTATCTGTCGAAATCATCATTCCGGTCAGGCATGGTCGCAGGCATCCCGCCGAACGTCGATATCTCAAGCAAGCATGGAGAAAGAAGAGTATCGGCGGTCACCACAGAGGGTGACGGAAAAGAACTTTCCCAGCTACACGAGTTCGGAATAATCTATCATCCGAACCGTCCATTTATCCTCGGAGTCATGGTACGGGGCGAGGATTTTGACCGGCTGACGAAAACTGTTCGCGATATTACCCGTCTCGTGTATGAGGAAGTTGACAAGCAATCATAAGGAATAGATCGATCTTTCAACATTTTGCCGAGAAGCATGTTTTCAGCCTTTCAGGACTTTTCATGCTGCTGTTTCTCTGCCTCGGGGAAAGACTACCTCACCAGCATCGCACAGATCGCTGCCCTTGGCCACCTGCAAACCAGATAAAAATTTTGTATCGAGACCAAGGGTACTTCAGCATGCGTTACCGGGCGTCGTACCGAGAAGAAAGACCAGCGTTATAATGCCACCGGCTTTCGTCGCGGCAATTGATAAAAGACGTCCCGTACACCCCGCCCTTTTCAATGCTTACCTTCTTCGTTATTTATGCCACGTGAACTGTCCGCGCTCTTTGATACCGAAGAGCAGATACATGAGCTCCCATCCACGGTCATGTTGCAGTCCGGTATTGTACTTGCGCCTTCCCATTCTTCTTTGAGGGTTCCGCAGGGAAGGGGATGTCAAAACTTTCGTCTACTAGGCGATTGGACGGCAGATTCGTGTCCGGAGGACGCAGCTCTTTTCATAGGGCCCGCGGCCCTTCTTGTCGCCGCGGCCGAGCTGCAGGGAAATGGCACGTATATTTTCAACTGCTTGAATACCTCTTTGCCGTTACTGTCTTTCGCGGTCACTTCCCTGACCGGCCGGTTGAAAGGTGGTCAACCGTCCGCTTCGCCGTGGCCCGCTTTGTTGATCATCGCTACCTTCACGGCTGCCTGGGGGACCATCCGTGAGCCGTCGGGCCACTGATATCCCCTGGCCTCGACTTTGAAGTCCGCGGCCGCATTTGCCATGCCGGGATCGCTGTAGCTCTGCATCGTGTGTCCGATTGAGAACTGCTGTCTGAATGGGATCTCCGCAAGACGATTGAGGGGCTTGCGGGGCAGTCACCATGCGAGTGTTTCGGGTAACATCATTTTCGAACATTTCGATCAATCTTCTTCCCTGTGCAATGCCGGGTTTTTCTATATATCTATACAGATAAAATGACACAAAGGCGACAACAGGAACAGGGCACAGGAAGTGTAGAATACTTCCCAGGTTCGACTGAGGGAAAAGGCCGCTGATTCCCAACTGGCGAAACAATTGTAAAATTGCAAACTGTACGAGGTACATGCTGAAACTCAGCTTTCCCACAAGAGTAGTAATTCGATTTACCAGAAGTCGCGTAGGCCAGTGTGCCAAGAGAAGCACAAAAACAGAAAACATCCCGCCTGCAATTAAATGATGCGGTATTATTGAAACGGGATAAAGGAATAATGTGAGGAGAACAACGAACAACATTCCACTGATGATAGCGATTTGCCTGGGAGGGTAATTCTTCGTATATATGAAATAGGATAAAATGCCCATGAAGAAAATCGGCAGTTGGCCGAGAATATTCCAGACAGAAAAATTCTGCAGAAGGTACTGCTGATTTTCTGGGTAAAAGAACAGATGCGGGACGAGAAGGAGATTGAGACCATATAACACCAGGCTCATGATAAATAAGAAGAGGAATGATTTTATAGATTTAATGTACGAAAGGAGAAATGGCAAGATAAAATAAAAACTCATTTCGACAGCGATAGACCACCCACTGGGGACAATCGAGTTTATCGTTTCCGGATGGAATCCGTGAAGGAAGAGCGCAGTCGTTGGAACAAACCACTACTTGATGCCAGTCGGTGCCCAGTACCGTGGAGAAAACCCATTCAGGACGACCAGGTAGAGCAATATGGCAACATAAAACATCGGAGCAATTCGAAAAAATCGTCTGATAAAAAATTTCTAACGGGAAACATCTCATGGGAACTTCGAGCCATCCAGGACATACAAAGTGTCAGCGAGCTGACTACATAGAAAAGCTGAACTCCTTTGTCACCTTCACTCATAAACCATTGAAGCGTCGAGGTGGTCGGCGCAACCCTCTGTGATGAATGCACGAGGATTACTGCAAGTATTGCCAAGCCTCGGAGCGCATCGATAAAGTCGTATTTTTTTATGTCTGTCCGGGGCATGCTCTCTAACCTTAACCAAGAGGCCTACCGGGTACCGTTCCGATGATTCTAGGATATATACCAGCCTTTGCTGATGCCTGTCAATACTTGCTTTTAGTTCGCCTCTGGTACTTTCCGGATCTTTCTGAGGTGAGCAAGGACAGCCTGGAATTAACTGCTCTTGAAATAGTATGATTCAGTAATTTGTAAAGAAACTATCGGGAGTATTTTTTATGGCATGCCGACCGAAGCAGAACGTAAGCTGCTATGTTCCGAGGATATGCAACTTCTAGCGCTAGAGGGGGGACCACTTATAAGCGGAATATACCATTATAGCCACGATGCAAACATTTATGTGATTACCTGCAGGCTCTCCCTTCAAGGATTTGTCGGGCCGGCTGGAAGGGTTCACCACGCTGTAAGGCCTGACAAGCAGGTTCATGAGCCATCGTCCACGCGATGTCTTGTCACTGCAGCCTCTGAATGTTTTCGGGTGTATTAATGGCAGGCGAGTTTACGTTCGAGGTAACCTCATACATCTCAAGTTCGTCAGAGGGGTATGGTCGTAACATCTTGACCAGCACGGAATGGTCTACGATATCATTGCTTAGCCAGTCAGCATGCTTCTCTTGAGGCAAAATTACGGGCATTCGATCGTGTATCGGCCTGATGAGATCGTTTGACTCCGTCGTGATAATGGTATTTGTACATATTTCCTCACCTTCGGGTGAAATCCACCTATTATAGAGCCCGGCCATGGCAAACGGTTGCTCGGATTTCAGCCTGATGAGATACGGTATCTTGCTTTTACCCTCTTTTTTCCATTCAAAGAATCCATCCGCAAGCACAAGACACCGTTGCTTTAGAAAGGCCTGCTTGAAGCTTGGTTTTTCTGCAACAGTTTCAGCCCGCGCATTGATCATCTTATATCCGTCAGAGATATCCTTGGCCCAAGATGGAAGAAAGCCCCATCGGGACTTTATCAACTGTCGTTGGCCCTTTTCTACCGCAATGATGATGTCATGACTCGGTGCCACGTTATAACTGGGTTTATAATCGATGTCCCATTCGACAATTCCGAACAGCTTAGCAATGATCTCGATGGCGCTGTGAATTTCAAATCTTCCACACATGATTTATCTCCGGTGAAGACGATAGAAAATGTTCACAGTAGTGTCCATCACCGTTTCCCCTTGCGCAACTCCAAGAGCTGAAGCGTCCGAATATCCCGCTCTCCCTGGAAATACTTGCTCAGAACACGAACAAAGAGGGAGTCCGGATCTGTTACACTCGCAAATAGTGTCATCGACGATTTCAGCTTCAGGTTGTCAGGGTAGCCGAAGATTTCTGAGGCTGACCGTCCCTCAATGGTCAAAACTGCTTTCGTGCATTCTATCAACCTTGAACCGAGAATAGGGTGATTCAGGTAGCTCCGAGCTTCATCGATGCTTTTTATTGCGTAGTATTCAGCGGTCTGACTGTGCCCCAAGCCGTCAATCTGCGGGAATATGAACCACATCCAGTGCGTTCGTTTCGTGCCATTCTTGAGCTCTGTGATAACATGATGATAAACTTCGTCTTGTGCACGTATGAAACGACTTAAGCCGAAAGGGTCTTCACGGCCAGTCGGATCGTTTTCTGTTATCACGCCTGACCCCCGGTTTTGTCCGACAAATCATTGCGTTATTCCCATCGAAAACAAAGGATTCATCTTTACCACAGTGCCATTGTTCACCTGCTTTGCCGTGGTGATTCTTTGTCACGGCTGCAGAGCACTGACTTGAAATATGCATCAAGCAGACACACGCACACTCTGCGCTGAGGTGAGCGACAACCATATCTAGTCATAATATACCACGTGCAGCGAAACGGTTTTCGATAAAAAAAGGGGCTTGAAATAATCAAGCCCCTCAGGACAGCATACGTTCCCGTCATCTGGACTATGCATCTGTCATCATCCCTCTTATCTCTTTTTCGGTAATAATCATATTGTGCGATTTTTTTGCATGTTTTGTAGCAATGTCCACGATTTCCTTTTCATCATGGCTTTGTACCAGAAAGCCACATTTCGGGTCGCATTCAATTTTTTTTAACTTCTGCGCCATGATCATCGCCTCCCGTTATAATTCACATCTCGGTTTTTATGATAGAGCCTTATTGCTTTACTCAACGCTCAATCTGGCTCCTCCTAAATCATACATCTTTCTTCAATGCATAATCAACCATGCCTTGAAAATCCACAACCACAGCTGGTTCATTACCGACCACCCAGCCGTCATGCCCTGTCGGCAACAGAGATACATCACCAGCCTTACAGAGGATCTCCGTTCCATCATCCATCTTCGCGATCATCGTTCCCGACACATGATACTGGAAATGGGGAGCTTCACAACTCTTTGTCTTGACCAGAGGCTGCACGGAGGTCGACCACTTCCAACCAGGTTCAAATGTCGCACGGCCGATCACGGCCCCCCCGATTTTTATGAGCTCCAGCTTTCCTTTTGGAAACGTTCTCACTTCATCAGGTTTTGTGAAATGCTTGAGTTCCGCAACGGGTGTTTTTACCAACATAGAAACCACCTCCTTCTCCTAAAAGCGGAAAACAATACTGTATTACTCCTGTATTTATTATACCCCATTTCCAGTAAGTTGCAGTACGAAGAGCTGATGCCATGATCTTGGAGCCGATGATGATTTTCAGGGGAGTCGTTCTAAAGTTGTAGCAAGTGATGCTACGAACCGAAAAAAGGAGAAAATATCCCTGTCTGCTACTTTGTTAGATGCGGTATCCCGTACAAGCATTTTTGCAGCCACCTTCACCAAGCTCTTCCGGCTTTCATCCAAAGACAGGAGTGGCTGCTACTGCTTGGTGAAGCGGTCCCGACGTCGTCCCGAGACCGTTATCATAAATCGTCTTCTTTGCCGTCACCAGAGGAGGAGCGATGTCATCTTTGTGCTGTTTTTAGTTCCATCTTCTTTGCGACCATGTCTACAACCGGCAACGCAGGTACTTTCTACAGGCCATAGGTGGCCTCCAGGTTAATATCTGCTGGCACGGCAGCAAGCAGGGCTTCGGCGTCTTCCTGGCCAGCCTGGCGATATCGGAGCTTGGCGTCAATAACGACGTGTTTGCTATTTTTCATCGGTGTCACGCCGTAGTAGACGTCCCTGAAGCTCCGCGGTGGAATGCTATCATGACGGGAGAATGAAGTGACGATCCATGGGTCGATGGCAAAGTGAAAGTCCTTTCCCCTCCCATCAGAATTGAGTAGCGGCGTGTCGGGCGTTAGATTCCCCGTTTCATCCGGCAGGCCGCTACTCAAGAGGACATTTCCTTTTCATCCCGCATGGTGACTTCCAGCCACATATGGCGGACATTGGTGAGCGACGTGGGCAAGTTGTGGCCGGCGCGGATGTTCTTGACTCTGAACTTGACCTCGGTGAGCCGGCCGTTGCGGTAAACGGGGAAAATCTCCAGGTCCGCTGCTGATTTAAGGCGCGCAACAGCCAATTCATATTTTTGCGTGAGATTTGCGGCCAGCTCTTTATCACCAGCCTTCTCTGCTGCATCCTTCGCCGGGTAATAGAGAAGATAGGTCGCGCCGTTAATATAGTGATGTACTCATGGCGGGCCGGCTTCTGGAAGGTATCTGCTAACCGCTTGAAGATCTCGAGATTTACCAGGTGGCAGTCTTGGCACATTGATCTCCTTCTGGGCAGAAGGGCCATGCTTCTATTCGAGATAGGTCGCCTCGACCGGGAAGTGGCTGTCGTAGTGATAGGCTGGTGGCACGAGGCACAGAGATCGGACTGGAGGCCAAGCGGGAATTCCCTGCAATCATGAAAACCTCCGCCATAGACTTCAGATATTTTGAAGGGGTCGCGCTTAAGTAATGTTACGCTATTCTTCGTGTCAACTCCCGGCGTAAGAATGAAGGAGCTGTTCTCTGGTTCATGGGTTGGCGTCTGCCAGTGGGTCACCCCATTTATGGAATGGCAGATGTCGCAGGAAACCCTTGCTAGGGGCCAGCGGACTCAGGCCTGTAAGGCCGGGGCCCTTGATCTCGCCGGTCAAGATACCGGCCGCGGAATGGCAGCCTTCACACTGGCGAGTGACCTCGTGCCCTACTGCCTTGAAGCATTGATGAGTTCGCCCTGGTAGACGGGGTCCTGGAACGAGAGTGCATGCCCCGACACTGTCCACTCTTCGTATTGCTGGGGATGACAGCCGGCGCCTGCTGCCGGCTCGGTGAATCCTGCGTTCGACTTATTCCACTTGATCAAGGACGGATAGTAAGGGTAGAACTCATGATCCACTTCAAAAACGGTTGAAGCGGCAAAAACGGGACTGAACGAACATACAACGATAGCACAGAGAAACAGACAGATCGTGGATCTTTTCATGATAACCTCCCCATACGATGTGCCTTATTAGGGGGAAATTATCCCGAATCCGCTTGAAACACATTCCTGAAATTACACGTAACTTTTAAAGAATGTCTCCAACGTTTGTCTTGCCTCTGCAGCACGGTTTGAAAATCGCACACCATACTGGTTGGCAGCAGATCGAGCCGTAGGGTAAACGGTTCGTACGATTTCTCCCTCCGCCTCGACGTGGGTCCCATTGGGAAGGAAGAACGAACAGACAGCCTTGTCACCGCAGTTGAGGATCAATCCCGTTTCAAGGAGTAGGCCTGTGGAACTTATGTCATGGAAGCAGCACATATGCGTTGTATCAACTGGATTTCCGCGAACTGAGACTTTCCCGTTAACCGAGATCCGCATGCGCGATGTTTTCCGCCAGGAAAGGTCGAGGAGGTCTTGCGTCTTCGCCAGAATTAACGTGGGGTTCACCGGTCCCGTGATCACGGCATCCGCCATGCAACGGGCACAGCGTTCAATCGACTTCATGTTATTTGGGCTGATCATGAGCACACTAACTTGTCGGAGTTCCGTGCTTTTTCTGATCCTGGAGAAAAGAAGTTCGCTGGTCATGCCGGGCATATCTAGCTCAGTTATGATCAGGTTTACCTTATGGGCGAGATGAAGCTCCAGTGTTTCGTCGTTCGAACCTGTCGGAAGTACAATAATATCCTTCCGGTTTAATAAACTATCCTTGTCTTGCAGCAGCTTATAAATGTCCTCTGCAATGATTATTTTCATCATGGCTATTTCCCCACACCGTAACCTCAGTCATCACGAATCAGAGAAGGCCTCTGAATATCTGCTTCCCGATTTAGTTCAATACTTTTATTTTCAATTATAGTATAGCCGGAACTTGCCCCTTTTGGGGTATCAATTCTCAGGAAATACTTACGGGGGTAAACACTAACTGGAGGTGCCAATCCGAATAAGAGTAGCTCGGTGGGAGTCATGAATGCGGATTGATACTTGAAGTACTGCCAAGAAGGGAGACAGCAACCAGGGTGGGTTGTAGTGCTCGCTTTGAGAGTATCTTACAAAACCTTAAATGAAGTAATTTTCGATCACAAATTTTGAATAGTGTTCATCGTCAATGCTGATAAAATATGTTTTTACACTACGGCTTATACGGTCGATGTAATAATAACCGCCCTCTCTTACGACGCGGCCAGGGAACGCAAATTTCTCTCCCCGCTTATCAAATACGATATCCACCTGTCCTCCAAGAGGAAGCAGAAGCAGCGGGCTTCCGACCTTTACCCCGCCGTATGATACGTCAACGGTATAGACCGCATTTAATCCTCTCTCGTTCCTGACCCCCATCACGAATTCCCGTTTCATTCTCGGTCTGATCCTTTTGTCGTCTTTGTATGAACTCATGAGCGACCTCAATCTGCATAGAAGTAGTCTTCACCGATATCTCATCGTGTAAAGTCGATCTGGAACGTGTATTTCTGCATACAGGCTGCAATGTCCGGAAGATATAGATGCTGCAGATTGCACAAAGGAGCCTGCACCGCAAACCCCGACTGCGATTCCACACATGCAGTAGGCGTAGCACGTGGCGTTAAACTTCACACCGAATCACAAGAAATAGTGCACTCTCAATCTCCCAAAATGGATACTCCTGCCACGAACTGATGAGTGTGGAATTGAATTCTAGCGACAGGGGTATTCTATGAACTGTTTCATGTTATCAGACTTGAGCAGATTAATCAACTAAAGAGCGAGATTCTCGGCGCGCACATGTATCTGATTGTCTTCAAAAATCATGTCGATCCTATAGCCTTCTACGAGCGCGCAAAGGCACTTAAGCATTATCATAGTATTTACGCATGGACGATGCATATAAGAGGTACGGCAGACTTTTCGCGGCAACTTTCTCGGATGGTTACCTCACGGCCCGATGCGGGCTTTTAGGGCGGATGTTTCTGCCTTCATGACGAGAGTGATGAGGATCTCTGAACTGGATCATTTCCCTTGTCGCTTAGCAAGCAGGAAAGTAAAGCCTGGTTGATACAAATAAATATCAGCCGCTTCTGCCTGCGTCAGTCGCTTTTTTGGGTGAAATTTCAGAGATTAGCAACAACGTGGAAAGCATCGCTTTAACCGGTGCTCTTGTATACTGGCAGCGTGTTGTTATTTTCAAGGATACCGATGCCGCCTGTGCAGAATAGTGCAGGCATGAACGGGAAAGTTTGCTACAATAAATTTATGGATGTAGTCTGAGGCGGAACAATATCCGGGAGAAGACATGCATTCCAGCATGATCGAGATCAGAAATCTGTCAGTTAGCGTTGTCGGAAAAAGGATACTTAATGATGTGAACCTGCACATCGGGAAGGGGGAAACCATTGTCTTGTTTGGTCCGAACGGTTCCGGCAAGACCTCTCTTCTGAAGACGATCATGGGGATCCCTCAGTACAGGGTAGAATCAGGAAGCATTGTCTTCAAGGGTGAAGAGATCACGAACCGCAGCATAGACGAACGAGCGAGGCTCGGAATCGGCATCGTATTTCAGAATCCGCCCGCGGTAAGAGGGGTGAGGCTCAAAGAGGTGTTGCGCATCTGCATGGAGAAGAACGGATTGTACGGGGAAGAAAGGATCAGGAAGGACGCAGACGAATTGAACTTCACTGAATTTTTGGACAGGGACATCAATTTGGGCTTTTCCGGCGGAGAAATCAAGCGGTCCGAACTTCTTCAACTGCTCGCCCAAAATCCTGAGTTCATTATGTTCGATGAACCTGATTCGGGCGTGGATCTTGTCAATATCAATCTGGTCGGCAAGGTAATAAATGAATTGATCGAGAAAGATAAAAGGGAAGACAAGAGAACAAAGGGAGGGCTCATCATAACGCATGCAGGCTACATTCTGGATTATGTCAATGCCGACAGAGCATACGTTATGCTGAACAGCACGGTGAGCTGCTCCGGGAATGCGCGCGACATTCTAGGGGACATACGAGCCAAAGGGTATGAGGAGTGTGTAAGATGCCGAAGCTAACTATTAACGAAAAAGCGAGAGATGCAGAGAAAAAACCCGCTGCAATTGGACCGGATGTCGATCTCGCCGCATATTCCGGACAGGCTGACAAGTATGGGGAGATTCAAACGTTAAGGGGGCTGACCGATGAGGTAAGAGAGCGGGCTGTCACCGTGGGTATTGATGCAGAGGAGCTATGCAGGGCGGGATCATTTTTTCAGATGGACCATTCGGTCATACTCTCTTCGGCCCGTCAAACCGGCCTCGAGGTGATGGACATCACCGAGGCGCTCAATAAACACGAGTGGCTCAGGGATTACTGGTGGAATGCCGTGCAGGTGGACGCCGACAAGTTTACTGCCCAGGCCGAGTTGAAACAGAACCATGGCTATTTTTTGCGAGCACTGCCCGGGTCAAAGGCGGAATTTCCCCTCCAAGCCTGCCTTTATATGACACGGGAAGGCATTGCCCAGAACGTAC
>DASPQB010000013.1:0-35975 GCA_035625205.1 Nitrospirota bacterium
TGCCGAGCTCAGCACAGGTCCGAATATGCTCGAGGCTTGCCTCCGGCGTGGTAAAGTCGATAAGGACATCATTGGATTTAAGGGCGGCAACGATATCATCCGTTACAAGGGTCGGGACCCCGCCTGCCGGAAGCCCAGCCAGTGCGGAAGCGTCCTGGCCGACAAGCCGATGTCCTTTACGCTCGATCGCCGCTGAAAGGCAGATGCCTTCCGAGGTCGAAAGGACATTGATGATTCGTGAACCCATCCTGCCGGCTGCGCCAGTCACCACTGCGTTAATCATAATTCACCTCAGGTATTGAACCACAAAGGCACTGAGCGCATGGAGAAAATAGTACGAGAATTTCCAGTGCATCCACTGTGGTAAATGGTTCTGCATCAGACAAGGCCGTAGTCCTTCAAGGCCTTCTCAAGCCTATCCTTGTTCGAGTCGGTCATAGAGCACAGCGGCAGCCGGAACTCCTCGCTGATCCTGCCCATGAGCGCGAGCGCTGTCTTGACCGGGATCGGATTGGTCTCGATGAACAGGGGGCTGTGGAGTGGCTCAAGCTTATAATGAATCTTGAGGGCTTCGTTTGACTTGCCGGCAAAGAACGCATCGAACATGGCTGCGCAATCCGCAGGCACGATATTGGCCGTTACTGAAATGGCGCCTACACCGCCAAGTGCCAAGAGTGGGAACGTTGTAAAATCGTCGCCGGAGATCACGTCGAAATTACGGCCGCAAAGCCGGATGATCTCGCTCACCTGCTTCATGTCTCCCGTCGCCTCTTTGATGCCGACGATGTTCTTCTTTTCACGAAGACGCGCTACCGTAGGGGGAAGCATATTAACGCTCGTTCTGCCCGGCACGTTATATAAGACGATTGGGATGTCGACCGAATCGGCCACGTTCGAAAAATGCCGGTAAAGCCCTTCCTGCGTCGGTTTGTTATAGTATGGCGTGATGAGCAAAACGCCGTTTGCACCAGCCTTCTGCGCGTACCGCGTGAGCTCCAGTGTCTCGGATGTCGAATTAGAGCCCGCGCCGGCCAGGACAGGGACCCGATTGTTGACGGTTTTGACCGTGAACTCGATAACGCGGTGATGTTCCTCATGGGATAGCGTGGCCGACTCGCCGGTCGTACCGCAAGGCACAATCACATCCGTGCCGTTCTTTATTTGAAATTCTATAAGATCACCAAGGGCTTTTTCATCAATCTTCCCCTTCAGGAACGGCGTTACGATTGCAACCATGGAGCCTTTAAACATTATAACCTCCTTCGTTTACAAAACTGTTATCGATCCCGAGTCCAAAACTTTTGCTTACTATTCTTAACCCTGGAATTAAATATACAACACTCCCTCGCAAATCACTTCGGCATTCCCTTCAAGGTGAATACCGGTAAATTCTTCGCCGCTCCGCTCGAATGACACCGTCAGTTTCTCTCCTCCAAAGGTTTGGACCTCGACAGGTGAAAAAACAGCTCCAAGGGCGCCTGAAACGAGAGCGCCGGCGACCGAGCCCGTGCCGCAGGCCAATGTTTCGCTCTCCACGCCTCGCTCATAGGTCCTGATGCGGAGCTTGTGTTTATTCTGTATCTGGATGAAGTCCACGTTCGTGCCAGCGGGCTTGAAAAGATCGTGATACCGCGTCGTTCTGCCTACCCGGTCTACATCTTCGTCGTCAAGGTCCTTTGATAAATATACCAGGTGAGGAACACCCGTGTCGATAAAATGGCCCATGCGTATGCCGCTTTCAAGAGGTACCGCAATATTCATACGGAGCCCTGCGGCGCCTGTGAGCTGGACCCTGACCGTGTTCATCTTTACCTGCGCATGAATGTTTCCCGCGAGCGTCTCGAAGGCCATGTTTTTTTTTGCAATCTTTTTGATGAGCGCAAAGCGTGCGGCACAACGCGAGCCATTGCCGCACATCCCTGCCTCACTACCATCGGCATTGAAGAATCGCCATTTGAAATCGACTTTTTTTGAAGGGACGATCACGATTAAACCATCGGCGCCGACTGAGTAGTGCCGATGGCAGACCGTCATTGCCAGATCTTTTAAATTTTTTCCTTTTAAGATGTTCCTGCGGTTGTCGATCAGGATGAAATCGTTGCCACTTCCCTGCATTTTATAGAACGGTATTTGTTTCATAAATACCTCTTTACAACAATAAACTCATCGAACCATCAGAAGCCGGTACTGTTAAACTCGCTTCAAGAGTTAATAACTTCGCGGTAAATTGCAGGCTTCATCCCGTCAGCCACCGCGGTATCTTTTCCCCCCTAATGAGGTCGTTGTACGTTTCACGTTCACGGATGACGAAATATTCGCTGCCTCGGACCATCACCTCGGCAACTCGAGGGCGTGAATTATAGATCGACGACATTGAAAAACCATAGGCCCCGCCTCCCATGACGGCTAGGAGCTCGCCCCGTTGCATCAGAGGTAGTTCACGTCCCTTGGCCAGGAAGTCGCCCGACTCGCAGATGGGCCCAACGACGTCGAATACCCCTTTCTCGGATTTTTGCGGCTGCTCAACTACGGGCTTGATCTCGTGGTATGCATCATAGAGGCTCGGACGGATGAGGTCGTTCATACCCGCATCGACAATAACAAATTTTTTCTCTCCGCTGCTCTTGTGGTAGAGGACACTCGTCACCAGAATACCCGCATTTCCGACGATTGCCCGGCCCGGCTCAAGCATAAGGGTACAAGTACTCTCCTTCAACAGCGGCTTCACGGCTTGGGCCAACTCCTTGGGGTGCGGCGGCGTTTCGTCCTTATAGGTGATGCCCAGCCCACCACCGATATCGATATATCTGATCTTCATGCCGGCTGCCTTGAGTTCCCGTACGAAGGCAACGACCTTATCGAGCGCGTCAACGAAGGGTTGGACCTCGGTAATCTGCGAGCCGATGTGGTGGTGTACACCGATGATATCCACATGGGGGAGGGACTTCGCCAACTGGTAATATTCGAGCGCCTGCTCGATCGGGATGCCAAACTTATTCTCCTTCAGTCCTGTCGAAATATACGCATGCGTTTTGGGGTCGATGTCCGGGTTTACCCTCAGCGCGATGCGTGCCTTGGCCCGCATTTCGCCTGCCGCTTCGTTTAGCGCTCGAAGTTCGTCACCAGATTCGACATTGAACATGTGGATACCGATTTTGAGCGCGTATTCTATTTCGTCCTTGCGCTTACCCACACCGGCAAAGACGATTTTTTTCGGATCGATACCGGCTCGAAGTGCACGGAACAATTCGCCGCCGGAAACAATGTCTGCACCGGCGCCCTCGCGACCCAGCAGTCGAAGGATCGCACCATTCGAGTTGGCCTTCAAGGCGTAGCAGATGAGATGCGGGACGCCGGCAAACGCACTGTCGAAGGCGCGGAAATGCATGGCGAGCGTGTTGCCGCTATACAAATAGAATGGCGTGCCGACACGCTGTGCTATAGTTCTTACCGGCACACCTTCACAGTGCAGCTCCCCTTTTTTATACTGAAAATCATGCATGATGCATCCTAACCAGCCCGCGGATAAACATCCGAGAGAAAAGATGGCGCTCAGTTACTGCGTTTCCTTCATTTCGAGGAATCAATTGTGAAAGAATCATCGCCGAGTTGCTCGACAGTCACCTTGATCTCGTTCGAATACTCGCTTTCGTTTCCAGACTGGTCCACGGCGGTAACAACGTAGTAATAGGTATTACCTTCTTTTACGGATTCGTCCAAATACGTTGTGCGCAGAAGCAGCCTGTCCGTCAAACGGTCGTAATCTCTGCCATGCCTTCTTGAGCGATACACGTGGTAGCCGGCAAGGTCAGACTCCTTATTTTCCTGCCAGGAGAGAAACACCCTCCCCACTCCCGGCACCGCCCTGAGCCCCACCGGTCTCTTCGGCGGTGTCAAGTGCCTCGGCGTGACTGCAACCTCCACGGAATCAAGGCTCTCCTTCCAGGGCTGCACCGGACTATTCACGGAACGGACAATGTAGTAATACGTTCTGTTGTTTATGGCGCCTGCATCTTTATATGATGTCGCCGTGAACGGTTCCTTGTTCAAGGGAGGCTCATCATAGATGCCCTGTTCTGTACCGCGGTAGATATTGTATCCGACGAAACCCTTATAGGGGCTGCCGTCCACCCAGGTTGTTACCGTTTCCCAGGTGAGGAGATCATAATTGTCTCCACCAAATGCTTTGACATCCCTCGGCGGTGCGGGGCCCAAGAGCGGTGAGATACGGACTTCCTCGGATTGATTGCTAATGCCGCCGCGAACGCTCAGGGCCCTGATCCGATACCCGTAGATGTTCCCATAATTCACATTTGGGTCGGGCCAGACGACGATGCCGTTCCGAACGCCTGCCGGCGCCGGACTTGCCATCTTCAGCTCCGCATACTGCTTGTACCGGGCCTTCTTCCGTTCGCGCCCGAACTCAGCCCGGTAAACTCGAAACAGCAAAATATCAGCAGGCTTCATGCTTACGCCTTCGACATTTTTGGTCGGAACCGGCCACGACAAAAAAACGACGGAGTCCCGAGTTACCGCTTTGATGTTTTTCACCTGCTCGGGCCTCGGGCTGGCGGGTATGAGCGGATCAGTTTTTAAAGCGCACGCCGTGGTGATCGTCAGCATCAACGCAAGAAAGGCTGCAAAACGCCACGAGGTTGCAGTGTTCATCTGATTTTCTTGAGCGTCTGAAGACGTTTTTTCAGGTTCACGGGGGCCGTCCCGCCGTAGGAGGTCCTTCTGGTTACAGATGACTTCACGGAGATGGCATTGTATACATCTTTGCTGATTTGCGGCGAGAGCTTTTGATACTCGCTAAGAGACATGTCGCCAAGGCCGCATCCCAATTCAGTAGCGCGCAGTACGGCCCTGCCTACAATTTCATGCGCACGGCGGAAGGGAATGTTTTTTCTGACCAGGTAATCGGCAAGGTCGGTGGCTGTTATGAAACCATCTTCTGCCGCATGCTGCATCGTTTTTTCGTGGACCGCGAGGCCGTTGAGCATCTCAGCCATGACCGTGACCGACAGCGATACGGTGTCCACGGTATCAAAGAGCGGCTCCTTATCCTCCTGCATATCACGATTATAGGCGAGTGGAAGCCCTTTCATGACTGTCAGGAGCGTGATGAGGTTGCCATAGACCCGACCGGTCTTGCCACGCGTAAGCTCGGCCACATCAGGATTTTTTTTCTGAGGCATGATCGACGATCCGGTTGTGAATGCCTCTGACAGCGAGATAAACCCGAATTCCGACGATGACCAGAGGACCAGCTCTTCAGACAGGCGAGAGAGGTGCATCATGATCTGTGCGCAGGAAGAAACGAACTCAATGGCGAAATCCCGGTCTGACACGGCGTCCATGCTGTTTTCGCTCACGCTCTCGAAAGAGAGCTGCTTAGCTACGAACTTCCGGTCTATGGGAAGCACCGTGCCTGCGAGAGCGCCGGCGCCCAGCGGCATGATGTTGACGCGCCGAAAGCAGTCGTCGAGCCTGCCCTGGTCGCGTTCAAACATCTCATAATAAGCGAGCAGATGATGGCCAAGGAGAACAGGTTGAGCCCGCTGGAGATGTGTGTATCCCGGCAGAACCACGTCCTGATGTTGTTCCACGAGCGATACGATATTCTTTTGCAGTGACCTCAGAAGATGTCGGATGCTGGTGATTTTATCTCGTAGATACATCCGGATATCGAGTGCTATCTGGTCGTTTCTGCTGCGCGCTGTATGGAGCTTCCCCCCTACGGGACCGATCTTTTCGATGAGCCGGTTCTCGATGTTCATATGGATGTCCTCGAGCTCTATCTTGAACGAGAAAGAGCCAGACGCAATTTCTCTGCGGATGTCATCCAGACCCTTGATAATCCTGCGCGCTTCCGTCTTCCTGATAATACCGGTTTTCGCCAGCATGGCTGCATGGGCAATGCTGCCTGCGATATCATAGGGGTAGAGCCGCCAGTCGTAGGGGATCGAAGCGGTAAACTCTTCAACGAGTTCATTCGTAGCTGCGGTAAAGCGCCCGCCCCAGGGCTTAGTCGCCTTTTTTTCTTTTCTCATGATTGTCGTTTTCATTGCCATGATGAGCAATTAAGCTGTTGTCAACGACTCACCGTATGTCGGCCCTCATCGTGAGGTTAGCAGAATGTCCACGTCCGGAATGATGATCATGGCCTGCTTCTTCACAATTTGCCGCGTCTCTGATTTGATGTTACGACTTTCCTATGTTATTCCAGATCCCGAGTCGAAGAGCATTCAATCGGATGAATCCTTCGGCATCCTTCTGATTGTAAACTCTGTCCGCTTCGAACGTCGCAAGCTCGGGATTATAGAGAGACACCGCTGACTTACGTCCAATGGTATCGCAGTTGCCCTTGTAAAGTTTCAGCCGAGCGGTGCCGGTCACGTTCTTTTGGGACTCATCAATCAGAGCCTGGAGCATCAGACGTTCAGGTGCGAACCAGTATCCATAGTACACTAGCTCTGCATACCGGGAAACGAGGCTATCCCGGAGATGCATGGCCTCACGGTCCATGGTAAGGGACTCCACAGCACGGTGTGCGGTATGGAGCAGCGTTCCACCTGGCGTTTCATAAACACCGCGGGACTTCATGCCGACGTAGCGGTTCTCGACGAGATCAACTCTGCCGACGCCGTGGCTACCAGCAATACGGTTCGCCTCGGCCAGGAGAGCTGCAGGGGACAATGGCTTACCGTTCATCGCGACGGGGTTTCCGGTCACATATTCAACTTCCACGATCTCGGCCTTGTCCGGAGCCTTTTCTATCGGTACTGCCATGGTGAACATGTCACTCGTTGATTCTTGCCACGGGTCTTCGAGCACGCCCCCTTCATAGCTTATGTGCAGAAGATTACGGTCAGTCGAATAGGGCTTCGACTTGGTAGCGGCAACAGGGATTTTGTGCTTCTCGGCATAAGCAATTAATTCTTCGCGGCCTTTCATTGTCCAATCGCGCCAGGGAGCAACGATTTTAACGTAAGGCCTGAGAGCAAGATATGTGAGTTCGAAGCGAACCTGGTCGTTACCCTTGCCCGTCGCACCGTGACAAACAGCGTCGGCACCTTCCCGATCCGCAATCTCGATCTGGCGTTTTGCGATCAACGGCCGTGCAATCGCAGTACCGAGGAGGTAGCGACCTTCGTACACGGCATTCGCGCGTAGCATAGGAAATACAAAGTCCCTGACGAAGTCCTCCCGGAGATCGTCGATATAGATCTTACTCGCGCCCGTTTTGATAGCTTTCGCTCGGATCGGCTCGAGTTCCTCGCCCTGACCGATATCGGCAGTGAATGCAATTACCTCGCACGCGTAGGTCTCCTTGAGCCACGTGATGATAACCGATGTGTCAAGCCCGCCGGAATAGGCGACGACGATTTTCTTGATGTTCATGTTCAACAAAAAACCCTTCCAACCACTAAGTCACGGGCCGCGAAAATGATCGTCCCTTCCTTAGTGAGTCTGTAATTTTGCGATAAACTCCCCTGCTTATTTGCCTTCTACGATCTTTACTTTCATCTCGATGCGATCGTTGGGATTGTCGTTCGCGTCACGGGGCTGGGACACTATCTTGTCAGCGACGTCCATACCGCTTACTACTTCGCCGAAGACCGTATACTGCCGATCGAGAAAGGGAGAGTCATTCACGCAGATGAAGAACTGAGACCCGGCGCTATCGGGGCTCGCTGACCGGGCCATCGACAACGTCCCGCGCTTGTGCGGACGGTCGTTGAATTCGGCCTTGATCGTATAGCCGGGCCCCCCCGTGCCATGGCTCCGCCTATCCGCATTTTTCGAATTCGGGTCCCCACCCTGAATCATGAAGTTTGGAATAACGCGGTGGAACGTCGTCCCGTCGTAAAAGCCCTTTTTGGCGAGATCGATGAAGTTTTTCACGTGCCCTGGTGCAACGTCGGGGAAGAACTTTAACGTTATGTTTCCGAACTTCGTTTCGATAACCGCGGTCGTTTCGGACATTTTTTTGATCTCCTGTTTAGTGAATTTTTTCGGGGACTGCTGGGCCGATGATGGCAGAGCGCCATACATACCGATTGCTAGCAGGATAAGAACGATAAGTACCTTTTTCATGTAATTCTGACCTCCCTCCTGGGGGAAAAAACTCAACATATACCTGAGACCAAGCAAGATATACATTTTTACCAGAAACCCGGAGATATGTCAAACGAAACCAGAGTCTTGCATGATTTTCGGCCCGTGTAAAGAGGACGATGAACCGGCGGAGCCGGAATGTTCACGTCACCGTGTATCCGGCAACTTGTTCGGTTCAAGCGTCGGCGTTAATAAAAACGCTGAAATCCCATATGCGTTCGCGGTCGGAGTGTGTCAAATCAGCGATCGCCTCAACCTCGATCCTCGACCATTCCACTCTTTCAATTGCAGCAGTTTTCTGGTACTATCCTAAGCAGACTCGTGGAGGAAGAATAGGATACCGTCGAAAGGAGTGCAATATGGTACAGAAGGCAAGCGGCACGCTAACGGAACTGTTGAACAAGGCGATCGCACGGGAAATCCAGGTGAGCGTCCAATACATGTGGCAGCACGTGATGGCGAAGGGTCTGGAGTCAGCTGAGCTGGCCGATGTGTTCAAGGACATTGCAGTCACGGAAATGAAGCATGCGGAAAAGATAGCTGAGCGGCTTTTCTATTTCGCAATTCGTCCGACAACCTCTCCGGCTCCTATTGCCGTCGGCGGCAATATCAATCACATGCTTGAGGTCGACGCTCAAGCTGAGGTGGAAGCTATCGACCTCTACAAGGAAATCATCAGACAGGCCGCATCGGAAGGCGACTCGACAACGAGGCTACTATTCGAGGAGATCCTTGCGGAAGAAGAAGATCACCACGACACGTTCGCCACCCTTCTGGGGAAATAGAGTTTTTTCTGTGACGCGAGCCTACCCCGGTTCTGTTTCCCCTCAGGAGAGGCCATCTCATACTCCGGGGGAGAGTGGGCCATCATGAAAACACAATGAAGATCGTTACCGATATCTCTGAAATGCAGTCCCTCGCGGAATCCCTAAGAATGCAAGGGAACACGATCGGCTTTGTACCTACGATGGGTTTTTTGCATGAAGGCCATCTTGCACTTATTCGACAGGCTCGCCAAGCCTGTCATGTCATCGTCGTTAGCATCTTTGTCAATCCAACCCAGTTCGGGCCAGATGAAGACTTTGAGCGCTATCCCCGCGATGAGGCAGGTGATCGAAAAAAGTGTGAAGCTGCCGAGGTTGATGTTCTGTTCGTTCCGAAAGCCTCCGAGATGTATCCGGAAAAGCCTGGCGTATTCGTTACCGTGGAGGGTATTTCAGAGATACTGGAAGGCAAGGTCCGGCCAGGCCATTTCCGAGGCGTGGCATCGGTGGTGAATAAACTTTTCAACATTGTGAAGCCTCACAAAGCTTTTTTCGGCCAGAAGGACTACCAGCAGTGCGTGGTAATCAAGCGGATGGTGAAAGGTTTGAATATGGACGTGGAGATCGTGGTACACCCCACGATCCGGGAGCGGGACGGACTTGCCATGAGCTCGAGGAACAGCTATTTGAATGCAGGTGAGCGGCGTGCGGCACAGGTAATCTTCCGAGCGCTTTCAGCTGCCAGCGACTTGTACATGGCCGGAACGAGAGAGCCTGAAAAAATAAAGGACAAGATACGCGTCGTCCTCCAAGGCGAGCCGCACGTCACGATAGATTATATAGAGCTTGTTGACCCCGAGAACCTCGTGCCTTTCGAAACCTCGCGAAATACCATGGCAATCCTTGTTGCCGTCCGATTGGGCCGTACAAGATTGATTGATAATATTCTCATCCCGCGATAAAAGAACTGCACGTGCGCGGCTAGTTCCCGCAGGGTGAGACCGCCTCTCACGGAGAGCGACCGTGGGTATTGTGGCCGGCAAGGAACAAAAACGTTTGCGTCACAGCAGGACAAAGGTTTGTAACTCAGAACGAAATGCCCCTCGTTTTAACCATGAAGAGAGGTCAGCAGAATCACTAGCGGCGGGATTACGCTGACGATCGGCATCGCTTCGTATCCACATGGCGGTAGGAACGCCAAAAATCTTCTCCTGGCCACCTGTTGCGCGCTTCCTAGTCTTCCTATACCATAACGACCTCATACTGCTCCTGGTGGAGGTTGGGATCCGCTTTGATAACGATCTTTTTTTGGAATTCTTTCTCTAGTTCCTCCACGCCCTGCCGTTCCTCGTCATAGAGCATATCAGCAACCATGGAATTGACGGTGACGAGCGCCTTTTTTTCCTCCGCACTCGTGAATGCCCTCCGGAGTTCACGCAAGACCTCATAACACACTGTGCGACTCGATTTGATGTAGCCGCGACCATCGCAGTAGGGGCAGGGTTCGCACAGCGTCCGCCCGAGGCTCTCACGGATGCGTTTCCTTGTCATTTCGATGAGACCAATGGGCGATATGTGGGAAATCGTCGTCTTGGCCTTGTCGTTTGCCAATGCTTCCTGGAGCGCTGAATAGACCTTCCGTCGGTTGTCCTCTCGCTCCATATCGATAAAATCAAGAATAATGATACCACCGATGTTCCGCAAGCGAAGCTGATAGGCGATCTCACGCACGGCCTCGAGGTTCGTCTTTAAGATCGTATCCTCAAGTGTACGCTTGCCGACGTACCGCCCGGTGTTGACGTCGATCGCTGCCAGCGCTTCGGTCTGGTCCACGATGATATAACCGCCAGACTTGAGCCAAACTTTCCTGCCGAGGGCGCGTGAGATCTCTATCTCGACTCCGTAGTGGTCGAAGATGGGGTCGTCACCATCAAAGGGCTTGACGCGCCTGCCGAGCTGCGGAATGTAGGAGTCGACGAATTCTCTTACGCGCTGATACTCGTCGGGTGAGTCGATGACCATCTTATCCACGTCGCGGGTGAAAATGTCTCGGATTACGCGAAAGACCAGGTCAAGCTCATTGTGGAGGAGCGCCGGGGCGGAGGCTCTCTCCTTTTTCTTCTGGACGTTATCCCAAAGCCTGCTGAGGAATTCTATGTCAGCGACGAAGTCGTCCTCGCTTCGTCCCTGACTCGCGGTCCTGATGATGTAGCCGGTATTCGGTTTTCTGAGCCGGCTCACGATCTCACGGAGCCGTTTGCGTTCCTCGCCGTTTTCGATGCGACGCGATACACCGATGTGGTTTACCCCGGGCATCATGACAAGGTAGCGGCCAGGGATGCTGATATAGGTCGATACCCGTGCACCCTTGGTGCTGATTGGTTCCTTGGACACCTGCACGAGGATTTCCTGGCCTTCCTGCAGGAGGTCTTCGATCTGGTTCGCATGGGCTCGTTTTCGCTTCGGTTCAATCTCGAGCTCAAGTCCTTCATCCTCCATCAGGGGCGTGTATTCCGACGAACTGTCGAATACATCGCCAACGTAGAGGAACGCTGATTTTTCGAGGCCGATGTCGATGAACGCGGCCTGCATCCCCGGCAGGACTTTCATGATCCTGCCTTTGTAGACATTTCCGGCGATGCCCCGGTCCTTTTTCCGGTCGATATATATTTCCGTGACGAGGCTGTTTTCGAGGAGTGCCACGCGCGTTTCCTCGCGTCCTGCGTTTACGATGATCTCAGATGACATGCGATCTCCTTGGGATTTTATATTAATTCTTTTCTATTTTATTATAAGTTGAGCCGGTAAACAAGAACAAAAAGAAATTTCAGGGGCCTCGTCGGTAACGAACTACCGTGTTTTTCCACTTTTGTGCGCGTCCGGTATTTACAAGGGCATTATGGCATTTAATTTGTTTTCGCCGTGATAGAAAATAAAGGGATATGAGATACTGAAGGAAACGACTCTTTTGCACTGTCAGGACATTGGTTGACCTCAGCCTTCGCTTCATCCGAGGAGTACGTCAACGCAGTTAAAACCGCATTTAACGGTGAACTTTATTTACCCATGGCGTTGAATCATAGCACCCCTGCCAGGCTTTTCGACCGAGTATTTTTAGACATGAGATTCCAGCTCAGCAGTATTAAAAGGAGAAAAGCAGGCCAGACAGCGTGATTTTTGCTATACTTAACGCTGGAGGATACAGTGGTTAAGCAGGAAGTAATCAAAAAAATTGAGGACGCGAAAGCGCTTTATCCTGAGAAGTTTCCTACGGCAGAGCGGATCTTCAGTGCCATTCATCCCGGAAACCGGATCTTTATAGGCACAGGCTGCGGAGAACCGCAATGTCTCGTGAAAGAACTGATCAACTACGTCCGTTCCCATCCCAAGGCCTTCTTCGATGCGGAGCTGCTCCAGGTCTGGACCCTGGGCGTAGCGCCCTATGGCGACGAGAAGTTCAAGGACAACTTCCGGCACAACTCCTTTTTTATCGGTAACAACGCGCGCGAGGCCGTGAACGAGGGGCTGGCCGATTATACCCCGGTCTTTCTCTCCCAAGTTCCCGGCCTGTTCAGACAGAAACTCGTTCCTGTAGACGTGGCACTGATCCAAACATCGCTCCCCGACGAACACGGGTTTATGAGTCTCGGCATTAGCGTTGACATCGTAAAAGCCGCTACAGAGAATGCAGCGCTCGTCATAGCCCAGGTGAACTCCTACATGCCCCGCGTTCTCGGTGAAACATTCATCAACATCGAGGAAGTGGACTTCATCATTCCCTGCGAAGAGCCGCTCCTGGAATACAACGGTACAGTCTCAGACGAGATCATCCAGAAGATCGGCACCTACGTTGCCCGCATCGTGCAGGACGGGGACACGATTCAGGTCGGGTACGGGAGCATCCCGAATGCGATCCTTGCGCATCTGAAAAACAAGGAGCATCTCGGCGTGCACACGGAGCTCCTGACCGACGGGATCGTCGAGCTCATGCAGGCGCGTGTGATCGACAACTCTCGCAAGGAGCTTAACCGTGGTAAGACCGTTGCAGCCTTCTGCATGGGCAAGCATTCCACTTACGACTACCTCCATGACAATCCAGCCATCGAGTTTCGGCCCGTGGATTACACCAATAATCCCACGGTGCTGGCGCGACAAAAAAACATGATCGCGATCAACAGCGCCCTCGAAATCGACCTGTCTGGCCAGGCGACGGCGGAGTCTCTGGGCAAGCGCTTTTACAGCGGCATTGGTGGCCATGCCGATTTTATGCGTGGCGCGATCTTGTCCAAGGGCGGCAAGACTATTCTGGCACTGCAGTCCACGGCTGAAAACGGCGAGATATCTCGCATCGTCCCCTACCTCAGGGAAGGCGCGGGCGTAACGCTTTCGCGCGGCGACATTCACTACGTGGTCACCGAGTACGGCATTGCCTATCTTCACGGCAAGAACATCCGTGAACGCTCCATGGACCTGATTTCAATTGCCCACCCGAAATTCCGTCAAATGCTCATTGATGAAGCCAGGATGCACGGCCTCATATACCGCGACCAGGCTTTTATTGCCGGCGCGCAGGGTGTCTATCCAGAGGAACTCGAAGTCCACCGGACCACGACGACCGGACTGTCCATGCTGCTCCGGCCCGTAAGACTTTCCGATGAGCACCTCCTCAAGGACTTCTTCTATTCCTTGTCGAACGACTCCATGTATCGCCGGTTCATCTCGTCGCGGACGGACATGCACCACGACCGCTTGCAGCCTTTTGTCGTGATCGACTACACCAAGGAAATGGTGATTCTTGCCGTAATCCCGCAGGACGAAAAGGAAGTGATCGTGGGTATGGCCCAGTACCTGATCGATGAGACCAGGCATACAGCCGAAGTGGCGTTTGTGGTTCGCGACGAGTATCAGCGGAAAGGCATCGGTGCTTCGCTCCTTGCCTATATCACGTACCTCGGAAAGAAGAAGGGACTCCTCGGTTTCACCGCAGCGGTACTGATGGAAAACCAGCAGATGCTCCACCTCTTCGAAAAAATGGGATTCATGATCGATAAACATATGGAAGGCGGGGTATACGAATTGAGCATGTCGTTCAAGGAGTAGCATGCAACTATCGTGGATGTCTTTTTACAATCTCATACTTGCCCTTTGGGTAGGCGGGATCGCGGTTTTTACGTTTATCATCACGCCCGCGATTTTTCGCTCCTTCGGCAGGGACCTGGCCGGCGAGATCGTCGGGAAACTCTTTCCCGGCTATTTTCTGTACAATATGGTCATCGCCGCCCTTGCACTCATTCTGTTTTTCCTGGTCGCGGGCGATCAGACCAGCACCCCAGCTCGTCTTTCGCTCTTTCTTGTGACGATTGCCCTTTTCATAAACGCCTACATTATTTTCAAGCTTCATCCCGACACGGTTCGCGTGAAGCAGCAGATCATATCATTTGAACGCGAGTCACCGGACTCTCCGGCGCGGAAGCAGTTCAGCAGGCTTCATGCCGCAAGCGCATCATTGAATTTGCTACTTCTCGCCGACGGGATGGTTCTGCTCTTGATAAGCCCGGCGTTGAAAAAATAGGCTTCTTTTCGCAGCACCGGCAGCACTAAGGGTTAAATTTCGCTTGACATTTTCTCGAGAATAATAGATATTACCACTCTCCACGTGGTTGGAACCGGGCGGATAGCTCAGCTGGGAGAGCACAGCCCTTACAAGGCTGGGGTCACAGGTTCGATCCCTGTTCCGCCTACCATAAAAACATCGTTCAAAGCTTGTGTATAAAGTTAGATGCCTTGGAATCTTCTTTTACTCCGTACTATGAACTGATAATAGCTGTTATGTGGTGTGGTTGCTCAGCTGGTTAGAACGACCCGGCTTACCGGGAAGGTCGGTGGCTTCGAACGGAAAGCTTCCTGTTTGCCGAGTACCATATGCTTCTTTCTAACGGGGGTGGTAGTTCAGTTGGTTAGAACGCCGGCCTGTCACGCCGGAGGTCGCGGGTTCGAGCCCCGTCCGCCCCGCCAATATTTTTTCCCTGCGAAATTCCATTGCCTGTCTTTATTCCTCAGAGCGAACGAGATCACTCCTTTTTACCTCGGGAGTACCTCGATCTGGGACAACGCATAACAAGACACGACGACGGTTGGAGAACTACGCCAATCATCCCCCGACATTTTCAACGCGAACACTGACGTTGCATCGCTCTTGTCTCCGTTCCTTGAAGGTTTGTGCCGCAGATGGAGTCTGGCCGGGATTAAAGCTGGTCATGAAAATGGAAAACCTGAAAACCTGACGTCTTCAGTGTTTTCCCTTTATCTTCCCCAATCGTTTCGCCAGCTTCTCGGTATCATCCAGCAACTTCTCAACTTCATCCAGCCCTCTGTCCCAGAAAAGCGTATCGGATATGTCGATCCCGAGTCGGTTAAAAATATTCTTCGGTGATTCGGAGAGTCCGGCGGACAGGAATTCTTTTACCTTCACGATGAAGGCAGGGTCCCTCTTTACCGAGTTCTGAAGCGATTTGGAAATCAGGAGTCCGCTCGCATAGGAATAGACATAGAAGAAATACCGGATATGGTTCCAGTAGACCCACCAGTTCTCCGAGCCCGCTGACTGCTCCACGGACTTTCCCATATAGGCAGACATGTGCTTCTGAAATAGTTCTCCGATCTCTTTCTTTGAGAGATACCCTTTGGCGCGAAACTCCGTATGCAGCTCCTGTTCGAACCGGTAGCAGGCAACTTGCCGGAATATGGACGAAACATCGTCGTTCAATTTCTGCATCATAATTGCAAGCCGCAGCTCATCATCGGCAGAATGGATGATCTCTTCGAGTACAAAATCCTCCATGAAGGTACTCGCAACCTCAGCGGTGGAAGTCGGCGTGCCGAAATCCAGGGCGTGCTGTTTCGTCTTTATCAACTCATTGTTGATTCCATGGCCAAGTTCGTGAGCTATCGTAAGAACATCGTGCAACTTATTCGTATGGTTTAGAAGGATGTACGTAGGCTGGGTAATGAGATGGTGGATACAGAACGCGCCGCTGTCCTTGCCCTTACGCGGGAAGGCATCGATCTGGCCCCTTTTAATGAAACTGGCAAAGATCTCCCCGAACCTCCGGTCTAGCTTGTGCATGACTGCATAAACGAGGTTCACTGACAATTGATAAGGATAGCGCCTTGCAACGACACCATACTCCACGTTTCGCTCATGGTACTCGAGTTTTCTGACCTTGAGCATTCTTGCCTTCAGTGCATAATACCGTGACGGGATATCGAAACGGCCTGTCACGGTGGCGATCAGTGTATCCACCACTTCGCTCTCAATGTCATCGGCAAGGTGCCGGAGCGCATCCGGCCTCGGTGAATTGCGGAGCTCATCGTCGATTTTCTTGTTTGCGAGCACCGAATTGATCTCTGCTTCCGCGACGTCCACGTTCTTCTGCAGGATGTCGTTGAAGGCCTGTGCCGCAGTGTCGCGAACCCGTTTGTTTTTACTGTTCATGAGGCCGATGATCTCAGTGAACGGCATGACTTTTTTCTTGCCCTTTTCCGTCAGGACGGTTCGCTCTTCCTTGGAGAGGAAACCCGACGTCATTTTCGTCCAGTTTGTATAGGACGTGGCCGATTTGAGGTTCAATATTTTTTCTTCAGGTTCGCTCAGATGATAACGTGATTCGGCAAAGATCCGCGTAAGGAAGTGTCGGTATTTTGTGAGGGCCTCGTGCTCGAGAAACTTCTTCTGGGCCTCCGGCTTGATCCTTGCGATGCGAAGATAAAAAAACTGGCTCTCATTCTCCAGTTTCTTGCTAAAGTCTTCTATTTTGTTGAATTTGGCTTTAAGTTTTGCGTTCGTCTGGTCCTGCTGCGTCCTAAGCCAGAAATAGTACCCTTCATTCCCATCGGTCCCGAAGAGGCGCTTCCATGATTCATACTGGTCGAGTGCCTGCCTCAGGATGAGGTGATCTTCGAGATAATCCGTACGGTCCTTCCACTTGTTGATGAACTCATAGCTTTTCCGCTCCACGATCTTCCGCTTTTCAATCATGCGCGCATCAGTATCACCCGCGAATAGCGGTTTTAAGTTCCAGACCGTGCGCTTCACCTTTAAAACATTTCGTCGAGAACTGACCATGCTGTCTCCTTTAATTCTTCTTTAAAGAAGTATACCCTTGCTTGTTGGGACTGTCCAGATTGCAGGCACAGCGTCTCGCGCAATGAAGTACCATGCAAAAAAGCATAAAAATGCTTGACTTTTAACCGATACTATGGGATTATTGTTGACGAAGTACGGAAGTCTTTGTAGTGAGAGGGGCCGCAAAGATTGTACGCTTTGCGGTTTTTTTTACGACATTTCCGTCATCTTCAATATCCACAGAAGGAGGTTCAACCTGCATGGCAAAAGGTACCGTTAAGTGGTTCAATGATTCCAAGGGTTTTGGATTCATTACCAAAGAAGACGGCGGAGATGTTTTTGTTCACTTCTCTGACATCCAGGACAGCGGCTTCAAGAGTCTGTCCGAAGGTCAGGGCGTGACATTCGACGTTGTTGACAGCCCCAAAGGGCCCAAAGCAGCGAATGTTGTAAAACTCTAAGCATCAAGCCTTAACAAGGCCGGTCTCGTTATATCATGAGGCCGGCCTTTTCTTTTTACGCGCCGCTAATCTTTCCGCCCATCGGCCCTCTACGTTATTTTACCCTGCCGGTTATCATAGCGAGCGCCGAGAGCGCTTTTTCATAATCCGGATGGTTTGTCTGCTCCGGAACGATCTCTTTATACCGGACAATATCCTCCTTGTCGATAATAAAAACAGATCTGGCGAGAAGCCGCATCTCTTTGATCAGGACACCGTACATCGTGCCGAACGACGCGTCCCGATGGTCCGATAGGGCTTTCGCACGGTCGATTTCAGCCGACGTGCAGAACCGAGCGATCGCGAACGGCAGATCCATGCTGATATTCAGCACGACGACATCATGCTTCAGGTGCGCGGCCTCATGATTGAAGCGCCTGAGCTGAAGGTCACAAACCGGCGTATCCAAGGACGGTGTTACACTGATTATCTTCGTTTTTCCCGCGAAGTCGCGAAGCCTCACCTCCTCCAAGGTCCCGTCCAACACCATAAACTCCGGGGCCTTATCCCCGGCCTTGATGTCCGGCCCAATCAACGTCATTGGCCATCCCTTCATGGTGACGACCTCTTTTCGTTCCATTGTGCACCTCCTTAAAACTGAGTGCCTGTTTCCCAAAATGGACCACAGCACTCTTATGAAGAGGATAGAATACCGCCCGGTCCTTGTCAAGGACCATTCCCGCATAAGCAGCATCTTTACATGACGGGAACCTGTTCCTCCTGATCATTCCCATCATTTTTTTTGCTTTTCCCGCTCCTCCGCCTATGGTATACTGCCTCGCATGATAAAAGATTTCATGCCTCTTGATCAGGTTCTAAAGAAACGCGCAAATATGACACCGCGCGCGACTTTCGTGAAATTCGACGGTAAGAAATTCTCATATCGAGAAATGGACCAGTTGGCAACGGTGTTCGCCGCGGAGCTGATCGAGCGCGGCATGAAGCCAGGAGACCGGGTGGCGCTCCTCTGCCAGAACTGCCCGCATTACATCGCCGCCTATTTTGGAATCATCCGGGGTGGCGGCATCGTGCTGCCGCTCAATAACCTCCTCACCGGCAGAGAGATCGATTTCATCCTGAACGATGCGGACGTCGCAATATGCCTCTATGACGCGGATTGCGCCGGAACTGCACAGAAGCTTACGCGCTCCTCCGCGCGTTCATTTATCACGCTTTCCGAGCTTGCCCATGCAAAGGCGGACAGCAGGCCATTCGTGTCCCCCCCCCATACAGCCGACGATATTTCGACCATCCTGTACACGTCCGGTACTACGGGATTGCCGAAGGGCGCGCTTATGACCCACCGAAACTTACTCGCGAACGCCCAGGCCGCGACAGAGGTGATTGACATCACCCACAAAGACCGGTTCGTCGTGTTTCTGCCGCTTTTCCATTCGTTCACCTACACGGTTTGCGTTATTCTCCCGCTTATTACGGGCGCTATGATCTCCCTCCTGCCCTCGGTACGGCCCTTTAACCGGGTTGTGAGAAGCCTCATCGTGGACCGGATCACGCTCTTCATCGCGATCCCCACGGTCTACAAGATCCTGGCTGAAAAGAATATGCCCTTTTTCGTTAAGCTGCTGCTGAATCTGAGGCTCTGTGTATCCGGCGCCGCACCGTTGCCCGTCAGCGTCATCCATGAGTTCGAACGTGAATTTAAGGTACCGCTGCTCGAGGGATATGGTCTGACCGAAGCGGCGCCCGTGGTTTCATTCAACCCGCTGGATAAAGCAAAAAGGAAGCCCGGCACTGTCGGCCTACCGCTTCCCGGGATCTCCGTCAAGGTCGTTGATGACAGCGGAACGCAGTGCCCGCCGGGTATAGCCGGCGAGCTGCTTGTCAAAGGACCAAATGTGATGAAGGGTTATCTGAACAAACCCGAGGAGACGGCCAAAACCATCAAGGATGGTTGGCTCTACACCGGGGATATTGCTTCAATCGACGCGTCGGGGCACATCAGGATCATCGACCGCAAAAAGGACATGATCATCATCGACGGCTTGAATGTCTACCCTCACGAGGTCGAGGAAGTGCTCTACGGTCATTCGGCCATTAAGGACTGCAGCATGATCGGCGTTCCCCATGAGCACGAAGAAGGAAAAGAACTAGCCATGATGTACGTTGTGTTCAAGGACGGCGTACAGGTTTCACCGAAAGAACTGCGGGCGTACCTTAGCGAGCACGTAGCCCATTACAAGATTCCACGTCGTTTTATCTTTACGAATGACCTTCCGAGAACAGCAACGGGAAAGATCATGAAAAAAGATCTCAGGAAATTATACCACCAAACAGAAATCAAACGCCCGCCAGTATGACCAATGATTTCCCATGAAGGTTTCTTCCCGGTTAATCCACCCTCCCCCCCGCTCGAGTCATTGCGGTATCATTATTATCTTCGCAGCTGCGCTTATCCTTACCATTTGTTCATTCTCGGACCGGACTGGCACATGGGTCGTTGCCCTGTCTTTTATTCTGGTTGCCTCGTCGGTCCTACTACGCGAACTCCAGGCATTTCATCTGGCCTGGTTTACTGCATTTTTTGTCACTGCCCCTTATATGCATCCGTCGTTACAGGGGTGGCCTTTTCTGGTGCTCGTCCCCCTGCTCTGCTATTGCGCTCTTGCGCTCACTGTGCCGAAACTGCGTTCCACTATCAGCTACCTGCATACCGGACGCCTCAGCAGGGACATTGTCCTTCTCGGGCTTTTCGTTATCTTTGTTTCCAGCATCGCCTTGTGTGCATGGTATCGAGCAATCGGCCCCGACTTGAGAGTGCAACTTGCTCACTTTCCACACATGCCGGTCTGGATGTTCCCCCTCGCGGCAATGGGATTTTCTTTCGGGAACGCGTTCATGGAAGAATTCGTGTACCGTGGCATCATTTTCCAGGCACTTGACAGCGCAGCAGGGTCTGGATTTTTGTCCCTTGTTATTCAGGCCTGGCTTTTCGGTGCGGTACACTATCGAGAAGGCTTTCCAAACGGCGTCTGGGGGCTAGTGATGACTACTAGTTACGGAATCATGCTGGGAGAGTTACGCCGCCGTAGCCAAGGAATGCTGGCCCCGTGGGTCGTCCATGCTGCTGCAGATGGGGTGATTTTTATGATCCTTGCGGGTATGGTGCTGAAGAGGGCGGGCTAATTTAAGGAGGGATGCATCGGATCATTCCAGGGGAGGAGCTTGAAAAAAGCCATTCCGGCACGGCTGATTTACCTCGTATCTGCTGCAGGCGACAATCGAGCAACATTGAGGCACTAAAAGTTTTACAAGATTGTCATTACGGGAGAGAGATTTGACATCCTCCCCGTTGTCGGACAACCTGTCAAGGGCGGGGTTTTACGGCGCCCGGTGATAAATTCCCTAGTTCTTTTTGACAGCCCGGTTTGGAGCAATATCACGGATTCTTCACTGCAAGGCGGGGGGATAAACTTCTCTTGGCCAATCTTGTTGCCGCACTCGCACATCTTCTTCACGATCCCTCCCACGACGTCAATCAAGAGATAGAGAAGTGCCGAATTGTGCTCGTGTGCCAGAAAAAGAAGGACGAGGCAATAAAAAAAATATGGATATCGGTGAAAACCTGATAGATAAGGCAGGTGTCAGGGGAGGTTAACAATTCGGTGTAATGGAATTCACGTGGCAACGGCCAGGGGGGCAATTATTCGGCAGGTGGCGGACCATTGCTTGGGCGGGGGTATCGCCTAAAAGGATTCCAACGAAGAAGAGCTTATAGTATAACGATGAAACGGTTCTAACCCTTTAAGATATACTATCCATGGTTCTTTTGTGATTTCTATTTTAGCAATCAATATCCCATCGTTCTTATTAGCGCTTTGGACTAAGATTTCCATGTTTGGTGATACAATGATACTTCCACCAGAAAAGTTAGAACCTTCACTACCCCAATTGTTGGCAGCTATAAAAAATATTTTTTTATTGTTCAAAATATTTAACCAGTACGAGTACGGTATTTCACCGCCAATCCAATTCGTCGAAAAGGCAAAAATATCTACTCTTTTCTGATAAAAAAAATCAAAAAGATCTTGGGAATTGATGTCATAGCATATGCCAAGCCCTACCTTGCCAAATTTGGTTTGAATGGCTTTATATCCCAAATCTCCCGTTGCTGCCCAATTGTAATCTAAGCCATATAAATTTCGTTTTCTGTATTTACCTTCAATGATTCCTTGTGGACCTAAAATTATTTGAGAATTATAATATTTATTTTGTCTCAGATCAACTTCTAGCAGCCCCATGATTATATAGATATTATAATTTTTGGCTAATGCTGCAAATTTTTCTGTAGTAGGACCAGGTATTGATTCTGCAACTAGGCTTGCATGTTGAACAGATTGGATGTTTAACCCGGTCGTGCTCATTTCCGGGAGTACGACAAGTTGTACACCATGTCCCGCTGCTTCAGAGATCATTTTTTTGAGCGCTTTAATATTTGATATTTTGTCGGATGGTACCGCTCGGTATTGAATAGCAGAGATCAGTACCTCCCCAGCAAAAGATGAATGAGCAGGATAGCAACACAACGGTAGTATTGCACATACAATATACAAATTTCTCAACAGCAATATATCTTTTATCATTTTCCTTAGCAAATCATACGAGAATGCCCATGGCTTGCCACAGGGCTGAATGTCATGCTTGGCGAGTAGCTTATAAGGAGCACTGGCCCCCCCTGAGCTGCCAAGACCATTACTTAAGCTCTTGCTTGTACACCATCTTGACCATTCCATTATAAGCCATTAAACATACAAAGTATATATATAAGAAAAGGCTATCATGAACCTTTTCCTCCGGCATTTCCGAGGTCAGATTGGGCTTCTTTCCTCAACGCGTATCAGAAATAACGCTCTCTGATATGCTTAGGTGTGGTTGCCACAAGGATGAGCGGGCTATCGGGAAATTCCGCCATATTCTTGAATCCGGCGAGGATATTTCTCCTGGTCCAGGCAGCACCAGCGAAGTCAGCAAGTAGTGGAGTGACGCTAACGATAGCAAGTGCTTTCTCAGCGCTAGGAGCCGTGAAAATTACGGCAACATGGGGGAAGACGTCGGGATGGGAAAGCGACGGGGGCGATGCTGAAGCTTGTGGGAATGCCTCAATAACAATCTCATACTGTCCCGATTCTTTCCGTTAAAAATACGTCAGGATCGTGTTATGAGCGTTGGGAACAGGCAGGCACATGACAGTATACCTATCTGTCTTTGCACGAGTAACTATTCGTATCGTATTATGAGCGACGGATGCCCAAGGTTTAGCCTGGATAAGGTGGACTAGTTCGCTTCGGAATGGCGTTTAAGTTTCATAAAAGCAAATATGAAAGCAAATATGAATGATATATAAAACACCAAAGTGTCAGACCATTTTTATGTTTTCGTACCGCGGGAGCACCACCTATAGTTTTAGGCGATGTCCTTTAGTGGGAAAAAGGTTGCAAGCGTCAGGTAACCTACAATCAATATAAATCATATTCGACCAATCGGCACTCGATATTGCTGTTAAAAAACTGCCACTGGTGTTTTGGCTTAAGACTGACTCTCTTCGCGAGACGAGGATTGCCTGTGAATACATAACCTGCGTACCCCTTGCACTTCTGCTTGAAAAAATCCCCGATTCCCTTATACATCATCTCTAGCGTCCCACTCTCCCCCATACGCGCTCCGTATGCTGGGTTCATCACTACTACGCCCCTCCCATCAGGAACCAGCGTATCCGAAAATGAACAGACGCCGAAATCTATGAGATGGTCAACACCGGCAGTCGTAGCGTTCTTGCGAGCGGCCTCAACGGCATTAGGGTTGATGTCGGTAGCGAAAATTCTACCAGTGAGGGACTTCTTAGCTTCTTTTTTTGCCGCATCGCGTAACTCTCGCCAGAGCAATTCATTGAAACCTTTAATGTGCATGAATCCAAAATCACTCCGCTGTAATCCAGGTGACCGGTTGAGAGCGATGAGTGCCGCTTCAATGGCAAGGGTTCCGCTGCCGCACATGGGATTGATGAAACTATCGTTGCCATTCCAGCCAGTCGCGAGCACGACCGCTGCGGCAAGCGTCTCCTGCATAGGAGCTTCGAGCGGAATCTTCCGGTAACCTCGCCGGGAAAGCGGCTCACCCGACGTATCAAAATATATCGAACACTGATCGTCCTTCCAGTAAAGATGGATCACAGTGTGATCCCTTTCCGGTCCGGAGTCAGGTCGCTTGCCGCATTTCTCTTTTATACGGTCTACGATTGCGTCCTTGCATTTTAAGTTTGCAAAGCGCGAGTCCCTGATGCTCGGGTTCTCAACGCTCGACGTGACGCACAGATAGCCGTTTTCGGGAATAAAGTTCTCCCAGGGTAGGCCGGTGAGGTTCTGATACAGATCGTCCGCATTCTTCGCCCTAAATTCCCGAATGAGAAACAGGACACGATGTCCGGTACGGATATGCAGATTGAGCATCAAGGTATCATCAAACGTACCCGCTGTTTCTACGCCGGCAATTTGCTCGCTGAGGACCGGGAAATTGAGGGAAAGCAGTTCTTGCTTCAGGAAAGGAGGAATGCCCTTTGGGCAGGTAATGAGAATTTTTGATGTAATCAATGGGATGGGACGGGCAATGAGTTGACTTCGTCGCGAAGGCGCCATGGACATGGTGCAAATTATACCTCCCGCTCCCCTTGTCATAAGCCCGATGCCCTCTGCGCCTTCGGCGGCAAAATAGCAATGCTCAATTCGCTGATGCCATAAGCCGTTCTTTGTCTTTGAAAAGCACATCGCATTTATTGAAGTAGATTTTCCTTACAACGCCCTTCCCAAACGTACTGTGGAGCACGACATCTCCGATACGGTACTTCCCGGACATCTCATAGATACGCTCTTTGCCACGCGCTTCAGCCAGGCAGGATTCCCATAATAGTTCGGCCGTCTTGATTGCGTCTTCCTTCTTTTTTAAAGCTTTTCCCGACTTAACATCTGCCGAAGGCCGGTATTTATGTGCGCTTCCGCAGGTCCTGCATTTTACCTTTTCGATCATTTCCCCGTCTCCTGCCATGGCTACGATGACATGATCACCGATCAGTCTGCATTTCGTACAATATGCCGGGACATTCTCACCTACCGAACGCTTCTCAAGCATATAATCCCTCCTTTCCCTTGTCTAACGGGATTTTAGCAATAATGTGTTGCCACTATTTCGGATTACGTAGATGCAAGTTGATTTACATCTGTGGAGGCCTTTTTGTTCCGTTTTGTTGGTTAAAAAGCACTGTTTATTATACACCTTTTAGTGCAAAAAGCTCTACTTCATTTTCCGTTCAGACCGGTTTGTGTCCTTGCCCCTATTTCGTAAATTACTTGTATCGAATGGCGGACCTCGATGTGCCGCAGCTTCAGAAAACGGCTTCGCAGATTCCTATCAGGAGTACTGCAGAAGTTGAATGCAACATCCTTTGCCTTTTTTGGCTTGAAATCGCATTGTTATTCTGATACTATGATTTGGTTAAGGAGAGTACTTGCTAAGAGCAGACCGTACAACCAGAGCTGTTGCAGGTTTTGTCGATCTCCTGCTCATCATTGGTCTGGCCAGGTTGCCGGATGTCATCGGTTTCTTGTCCGCCGTTGGATACATTCTTGTCCGGGACGGCCTATTCGATCGAAAGAGCATCGGGAAAAAGCTCATCGGCCTTCAGGTGGCCTCTTCGGAAGATACTGGATCTCCGGTGGCCTACCGTGAATCGATCATCAGAAATGTCCCGCTAGCAGCTGCCTATGTCCTGTTCTTGATTCCCTACGCCGGCTGGGTTCTGGGTCCCCTCATGCTTGGCATGGAATGCCTTGTTGCTATCGGTGACGAGCGGGGTATGCGGATCGGGGACATGCTGGCAAGAACCATCGTTGTTCAGGATGCTGCGAAAGCGGTGACTTTGCATCACGAGCGGGATCGAGATCATGAGAGATCGACGTTCGGCGCGACAGCACAACAGGAAGACCACGAATAAAGTATCTTAAACCCATGCCATTCGAACTTATTTCCAGCTTACTGTAGAGACGGCCCGGCCGATACAAAAAGTCCGCAGCGTTGAGCCTTGCAGACTTCTAGCCACACCTGAAAGGAGTTTTTTTATACAATGTTTATTAATGCCATTATGGGCTGGTTTTCCAACGACATGGCCATTGACCTCGGCACGGCCAACACCTTGGTGTACGTCAAAGGGAAGGGAATTGTCTGTAACGAGCCGTCAGTCGTCGCAATATCTGTAAAAACGGGCAAAGTCCTTGCCGTAGGTTCTGAAGCGAAGCGGATGCTCGGGAGGACACCAGGCGATGTCAAAACGATCCGTCCTATCAAAGACGGCGTGATCTCCGACTTCGACTATACCGGTGAAATGCTCAAGTACTTCATTCAGCGCGTCCACAACCGGAAGGCGTTCATGCGACCCCGAATCGTCATCGGCGTCCCTTCAGGTATCACCCAGGTGGAGCAGCGCGCCGTGAAAGACGCAGCTATTTCCTCGGGCGGCCGCGATGTCTACCTAATCGAGGAGCCGGTGGCCGCCGCGATCGGGACTGGCTTGCCGATCTCCGAGCCGTCAGGAAACATGATCGTCGATATTGGCGGCGGTACGACCGACATCGCCGTCATCTCCATGGACGGCGTCGTGTACAGCAAGGCCATCCGCGTAGGTGGCGATAAGATGGATGAAGCAATTATTAACTACATTAAACGCAAGTATAACCTGCTCATCGGTGAAATGATGGCAGAATCGATCAAGTTCGAACTCGGTTCGGCTTACAAGGTGGATATGAACCGGCAGACCATGGAAATTAAAGGGCGAGACCTCGTGTCCGGCATCCCGAAGACACTTATCCTCGATGACGACGAAGTTCGTGAGTCACTCGCCGAGCCTGTCAGTCAGATCCTGAACGGCATCAAGCAAGCACTCGAGAACACGCCGCCGGAACTTTCTGCAGACATTGTCGATAAAGGTATTGTCCTTGCGGGCGGCGGCGCTTTACTTAAAGGCATGGATGTGTTCCTCCGCGAAGAGACTTCACTTCCCATCATCATCGCCGAGGATCCCCTTACGTGCGTTGCCCTCGGTGCTGGCAAGGTTCTCGATGATGAGCAAATACTGAAGAAAGTCATGATGTAGGGAAAGCAGTAGCGCAATGCCTGGTTTCGCTTCACAAAACAGAAAATATATCTTCATTATCTTCATCTTCGTGGTTCTGTTCTGGCTACTCACTGTCCAGGTGAAGAACGGACGGTTCCTCTTCCTGGAAAGACCGGTTCTCGCCGTATCCGGTTTTTTTGAACGGATCATCACCGGTTCTCTTAACGCAGTGGACGCAGTCAGTTCCTGGTATGGTTTCCTCGTACACACCGACCGGGAGAACCACCGCCTCAAGGAAGAAGTTGAGCACCTTCGACTTGACAACTCCCTCTTGAACGAACTCCTCCTCGAGAATGAACGGCTGCGCGCGTCTCTGGATTTCCGGAAACTTCAGCCGCTTTCTGCGATCACGGTCCAGGTAATCGGCAAGGATACCTCTCCTGCATCTAGTACCGTAACCATCAACAAAGGATCGGATAGCGGCATTCGGAAAGACATGGCGGTTATTACCTCGACCGGCGTTGTCGGAAAGATCCAGGCGGTTCTTCCTGAAACATCAAAGGTCCTTCTGCTCACAGATCCTGGAAGCACGCTTGCCGTCAGGGTCCAGCGAAACCGAGAAGAAGGCTTACTCGAAGGCAAACTGGTCAACTGCGCTCTCAAATATGTTTCGTACTATGCAGACATCCAGGAAGGCGACCTTTTGGTCACGTCAGGACTCGACGGCATCTACCCGAAAGGACTTGCCGTCGCGACCGTTGTAAAGGTAACAAAGCGCGAGGCCAATGCGTTCCAGACCGTGGTTGCGGAGCCTTCCGTTCGTTTCTCCCGCCTCGAAGAAGCGCTGGTGCTGACGAAATGAAACCATTTGTGTATCTCGCTGTGTTGCTGTTGATCATCCCTGTACAGGCCAGCTTGGTCGCTCCCCTGTCCCTCGGCGGTATCAGACCCGACCTTGCACTCGCTCTCATCTTCGTCATCGGCCTAATCGCTGGGCCGGTAGAAGGTGCCTTTGCAGGAATAGCCATAGGCCTGATTCAGGACATTGGCTCTGCCAACTTGCTTGGCTTGACCAGCCTTTCGCGGGGTATCATCGGGCTTGTCGCAGGCCTGTTCGGCAGAAGAGTCCTCGACCTTGAAAGTCCAACGATTCTGCTTTTTCTTGTGGTTTTCAGCATGGCTGAGGGAATTTATATTTCTTTTTTCCTGCAAACGACGTCCGGGGCGGTCCCCTTTCTCAGCCTCATTGCGGGGCGTATAGTTCCCCAAGCCCTTTATACTGGCTTGGTTGGTTTCCTCATGTTGCATCTGGTAAAAAGGAAAAAAGTCCTCACGATGCTCACGCGGCGGGACATTCAGAAGGAGCTGTAGATGTACCAGGAAGATGGTCCGAGCGATATACAGAAAAGACTCCCCCTGCTGGCGATTTATATAATCCTGTTTACGCTTGCTCTCTTCCTCCGGCTTTGGTATCTTCAGGCGGTCAAGGGAACGTATTACTATGAACAGGCGGAGAGCAATCGCATAAGGCCAGTGAAGCTCAGGCCGCCCCGGGGCATTATTTACGACCGCAGCGGCAGGCCGATCGTGGAAAATGTCCTTACGTTCGACATTTCTCTCGTACCAGAAGACACAACGGATCTGAACGCGACAATCGATAAGCTGTCGGCTATCCTCAAGGTCAGCCCCGAGTCGATCCGTGCAGCGCTGGATGACGCCGCGCCGGTGAGAACGAAATATGATCCGGTCAAAATCCGTGAAGAGGCGCCCTGGGACGAAGTGGCGCTCGTCGAAGCGCACCAGGAAGACCTTCCCGGGACGATCATCGAGCCGGAACACCGGAGACATTATCCCTATAATGGACTCGCCTCGCACCAACTCGGCTATATCGGTAAGGTGTCGCCGAACCAGCGGAAACAAGAGCAGCCGGACGTCGGTCTGCTGATTGGTCAGGGGGGGCTTGAAAAGATCTACGACAAGCTGCTGCGCGGCATAGCGGGCAGACGTATGATCCAGGTGAACGCCGCCGGGCGAAAAGTGAAAGATCTCGGGATTGAGGAGCCGCGGCCCGGCACAGATATCTATCTTACACTGGACCTCGACGTCCAAAAGGCTGCAGAAGAGGGGCTCGGCGCGCATAACGGCGCCGTCGTAGCCATGGACCCGAACACGGGAGAGATCCTCGCGCTTGCGAGCCACCCCACGTATGATCCGAACCTCTTTCCCCGAGGGATCTCTCCTCAGGACTGGCTCCGTCTGACAAATGATCCCGTGCATCCCCTCTACAACAGGGCGATCCAGAGCGTGTATCCTCCCGGCTCGACATTCAAGATCATTGTCGCCCTCGCCGGCCTAGAATCGGGGATAATCAATCCTGACGAAAAAATCACCTGCAGAGGGTCGCTCAAAATCGGTCGTCGCACGTTTCGGTGCTGGAAAAAGGATGGTCACGGACTGGTATCATTACACCAGGCCATCGTTGAATCCTGCGACGTTTATTTCTATACCATGGGTGAACGGATCGGGTGGGACCGTATTGCGGAGTATGCAAAGAAACTGGGGTACGGCAGTCTGACCGGCATCCTTCTGCCCGACGAAAAACCGGGTCTCATTCCTACGACCGCGTGGAAGAAAAAACGGATGGGCGAATCGTGGTATGCCGGAGACACCTATATCAATTCTATCGGCCAAGGGTTCGTTCTTGTCAGCCCGATCCAGGCCTGCGAAATGATGAGTGCCGTCGCGAACGGCGGTCATTTGTACCGCCCAATACTGCTCAAACAAACGAGGAACCGGGAGACCGGCGTGGTCAAAGCATTCACTTCAGACCGCGAAACAAACGTCGCACTCGATCCGAAAGCGCTCGAGGAAGTGCGCAGCGCTCTGGCTGGCGTGGTCAATGAACCGGGAGGCACCGGCCATGGTGCCCAGACGCCCCTTGCTATCGTTGGAGGCAAGACCGGGACGTCCCAGGTCATCGCTCAGAAAGTTCCAGGAAGGGCGCTGGCGGAGAATGCACGGGATCATGCATGGTTCGTCGGCTTCGCGCCGGTCGATCACCCCAAAATTGCCGTGGCTGTGATTGTCGAGCATGGCGTTCACGGCGGCAGTGCGGCTGCGCCCATTGCACGAAAAGTCATTGAGGAGTATTTAAAGAATGCTGAGACAAAGATGGTTCGCTAATTTGCCCTGGGGCATGGTCTGCCTCATCTTCGGCATTACCTTTGCCGGTCTTGCAGCGGTCTATAGCGCAACCTATACGTCACTCGGGCCTTCGTCTCTCTACTATAAGCAGCTCGTATGGGTTTCCATGGGCATAATCGTCATGTTATCCGCTCTCATTCTAGACTATCACACCGTGGGACGCTATGCGTATATCCTGTATGTGTGCTCTCTTATTCTGCTGTTGCTCGTCATGGTAATCGGAAAGACCGGCATGGGCGCGCAGCGGTGGCTGGCTATCGGTTCATTTGCCTTCCAGCCCTCCGAGCTCACCAAGCTGTCACTCACGCTTGCATTGGCGCGATACTTCGCGGAGGACCCCCGCCGAGGCGGCTACGGCCTCCGGGACCTGGCCATTCCTGGTGCCATGGTCCTGGTTCCCCTGATACTGGTGCTCAAGCAGCCTGATCTTGGCACGGCGTTGATGCTGCTTCTGACGTCATCCATCATAATCGTTCTCGCAGGCATACACCTGCGTTCGGTCTTGATAGTCGTGGTCAGCTCCGCGATCATTGTTTCGCTTGTCCTGTTCGTTGCTCCGGTGCGCCACAAGATTTGGGGGTCGCTCAAACCCTATCAGCAAAACAGGATCAGGGCATTTATCGATCCCGGCTCCGATCCCCTGGGAAGCGGATACCATGCTAACCAGTCAAAAATTGCAGTCGGATCGGGCCAGATATTGGGCAAGGGGTACCTCCAAGGAACACAGAGCCAAATGGCGTTTTTGCCGGAGCGACACACAGACTTTATTTTTGCGGTCATCGCCGAGGAAATGGGACTGGTCGGTTCCGGAGTGTTGATCCTGCTCTATTTAATCTTCCTCCTTGTCGGAGTGGATACGGCGAAGAACGCAAAGGACCGCCTCGGCGTTCTCATGGCAGGCGGCATAGTCGGTATGATCTCGCTCTACGTCTTCATTAACGTGGGCATGGCAGTGGGCATCGTGCCGGTCGTCGGAGTACCTCTTCCGCTCGTCAGTTACGGCGGCACCTCCATCATTACTACCTTCCTCGCTATCGGATTGCTCTTGAATATCCAGACGCGACGGTTTATGCTGTTCTACTAAATGCCAAGGTCCAGAAGTCGATTTTCCAGGGCCGGGATGATATTCCTCTTACGCATCCCCGGATGCTTGCCCTTGGCCCCTGTTTCGAAGGAGTCACATGTACGAAGATTTTCTCCCGCTCGTCGCTAAGCCGAGCAGGTACATCAACAACGAGATCAACGCCATCCATAAAGATCTGTCGAAAGTAAAGACCAAGGTCTGCCTTTTTTTTCCCGATGCCTACGAAGTGGGAATGTCGCACCTCGGCCTGCGTATCCTCTATCATATCCTCAACAGCAGGAGCGACACAGCGTGCGAGCGCGTGTTTTCGCCCTGGACGGATTATGAAGAACACCTTCGCACGTCCGGCAGGCCGCTGACGAGCATTGAGTCAAACCTTCCGCTCGCACAGTTCGATATTATCGGTGTAACGCTCCAATGCGAGCTGTCTTACTCCAATGTCCTTGCAGGCCTGGATTTGGCATACCTTCCTCTCCGTGCTGCGCAACGCACGGCCGATCAGCCCGTTATCATTGCCGGAGGTCCCTGTGCGGTAAATCCAGAACCGCTCTCAGCATTCATCGATGTCTTCTTCATCGGAGAAGCGGAGGAAGCTATTCATGAGATCGTCGAGCTGCGGCAGGTGCACAAAAACAAATGTGACTTTCTTGAAGCGCTCGCCCAGCGCGAAGGCTACTATGTTCCATCACTGGGGAGGAGGGCCGTACGTAGGCGTTTTATCAAGCACCTTGATTCTGCGTCGTATCCTGATCAGCCCCTGCTCCCTCTTTTGAAGCCTATTCATGATCGCGTAACCGTCGAAGTTGCGCGCGGCTGCATCCGCGGCTGCCGTTTCTGTCAGGCGGGAATCATTTACCGCCCCTACCGAGAACGGAGCATGGGACAGGTTAAAAATCTTCTGCGAAAATCTCTCCACAGCACCGGGTACGATGAACTTTCTCTGGCATCGCTCAGCGCCGGCGATTATTCGGATATCGAGCCGCTCATGCAGGACCTGGTAAGAAACTACCAAGGTGACCGCATTTCCATATCGCTCCCATCTCTCCGAATTGGAACGCTCACGACGGAGATGATCCGTGCCGTTGCCGGCGTTCGCAAATCCGGTTTTACGCTGGCTCCCGAAGCGGGAACAGAGCGGTTACGGCGCGTGATCAACAAACCGGTTTCAGATTCAGACCTTTTAAGTGCTGCGGAGACGATTTTTAGCTCGGGGTGGAGTGTATTGAAGCTTTACTTCATGATTGGGCTCCCGACGGAAACCGACAAAGACCTTGACGGCATCATCAAGCTTGCGCAGGAGATACTCGTTGTCGGTAGAAAATCCTCGAAACGGAACGTGCAGATCCACATAACTGTTTCGACATTCGTACCGAAACCCCACACTCCCTTTCAGTGGTTCGGACAAGCAACGAGGAAGGAGATCAAAGAGAAGCAGGCCTACCTTGCAAAAGGTCTGCAAAAAAAAGGAATCGTCTTCAAACCCCATGACTCCAAAACAAGCCTGCTTGAGAGCGCACTTGCGCGCGGAGACGGGAGCATAGGCGCTGTAATCGAAGAGGCGGTACGGCGTGGCTGCCGGTTTGACGGTTGGACTGAGCGTTTTGACTTTTCGAAGTGGGAGCAGGCGTTCCTTTCCTGTGGCATGGATCCGACGACCCTCGCCTCACGAAGCTATGAACCGGCAGACGAACTGCCTTGGGATCATATTCACAGCGGCGTAACAAAAAAATTTCTCCAGTCTGAGTACGAACAGGCGCTCGCTGCCGAGATTACGGAAAACTGCCGCGCGGCTTGCGAACATTGTGGTATCGGCTGCAGAGACGGGGGTTCAACCGGGTTCGGGAAATCGGCCGTTTCGCAAGAAGCGCTCACCCGCAAGATGAGCGATACGATCGGAGACAGCTGCTCCAACCCAACAAAGAAAGCCTATCCGATGAAACAAGACCTTGCCGTTCGCTACCGGATGAAATTTACGAAAAGGGGACGGCTTCGCTTTCTTTCTCACTTGGATCTTATGACCCTTTTTCAGCGGGCAGCCGCGCGCGCCCAAGTTCCGATTGCTTTTTCCCATGGTTTCAATCCCCATCCGAAGCTATCCTTCGGCCCGGCTCTCCCAGTCGGTGTCGAAAGTTCGGCTGAATACCTGGACATGGAGATCTGCTGGTACACCGAACCACAGGAGATCATGAAAAACCTCAACCGGGTGCTTCCCGAGGGAATCGGTATCAGTGATTCTCGAGTGATTTCCTCAAAAGCGCCGTCACTTTCGGCCAGCATCCGCAGGTACGTCTACGAGGTGGATGTGCCTATGTCCTTCGCCGACAATCTTGAAGAACGAGTAAAAACCTTGTTGTCACACACCTCATTGATCGTGGAGAAAGAAGGAAAGCAGAAGGAACTTCGGCCATGCATCGAGTCAATCTCGGTGAGTACCGGAGCAAGTCCCTCAATTCTTGAAATTGTCCTCTTAGATCGAAACGAATTCAAACCGCGATTTCAGGATGTACTTAAACAACTCTTTGCCCTGGAAAACGAACAACTGCATGCGTTCCAGGTCAGGCGAGTAGGAATGTTTTCATGGGATAAGACCGCCTGGAAAAACCCAATGGAAATCTCTGGCTACTAGGGAAAGTTCTGTCCTCAAGGAAATTATTTCCTGACCGTTTTATGTTTTCGGTGCCGGCATATCGTCTTTCAGGCTTTCGCGATACAAAGTGTTCATCGACACAGCAGGAGAGGAGACCGGGGACAATCGGACGTTTACCCAGCCACTTGGCTTGACACAATCGTTCATCTGCTTCCTGTAAAATAGGGATGCCATCCTGTATATCTTCAAGGGCAGCGCTTCAAAACGTGCACACCGCAATGCTGTTTCCGTCGAATTGAACCATTTGGTTTTCGCCCAACTTTCTGATCTCTTGCACCACCTCTTTGGCGCTGTAGCACACCAAATCAGGCACTATGATGACACCTTCTTCACCACTATACCATACTAGATAATTGGATTTTCTCACCAGGGAAGCGAGAGGGCTGCAAATTGCCTTGAGCATCTCCCCACGTATGGTCTACGAGGAGAATTATTTCCATTGCGCCGCCCTTGACCCCTTGAGGATTCTCAACTAAACTTACAAGTATCATGCTCGAATCCTTACTAAACCCGAGCGCTATTGCTGTAATCGGTGCGTCCGCTGATCCCAGGAAAGTCGGTCATGCGATCCTGAAAAATCTTCTGATCTACAAGTTTAAGGGTTCTCTTTTTCCCATCAATCCAGCTTGCGGAGTGATACTAGGACTTCAGGCCTACGCAAAAATATCGGATATCAAACACCACGTTGATCTCGCAATTATTGTTATCCCCGCCAAACTGGTGCCCGCTTCGCTCCGGGAGTGCGCGGCCTGCGGTGTCACGGCCGCCATCATCATCAGTGCAGGATTCAAGGAGTCAGGTGCGGGTGGCACGGTCCTCGAAGACGAACTCAAGGCGATTTGCAAGGAACAGCATCTGCGAATCCTGGGACCGAACTGCCTCGGCCTGATCAACACCTCCGCGGATATGAATGCCACGTTTGCAGCGGACATGCTGCCCAAAGGTACGATCGGCTTCTTTTCCCAGTCTGGCGCCATGGGGATCGCAATCATGGATTGGGCGATCGGAAACGACATGGGGTTCTCAAAATTCATCAGTCTAGGAAACAAAGCAGACCTCTCGGAAATCGACTTTATCGAATATTTCATGACCGATCCCGAGACGAGCATCATCCTTGGCTACATCGAGGACGTAGTGGACGGCAAGCGTTTCATGGACGTGGCGCAGAAAACCACGAAGATCAAGCCCATTATCCTGCTCAAATCCGGCGGCACCGAAGCCGGCGCTCGTGCGGCATCTTCCCATACGGGGGCGCTGGCAGGTTCGGATATTGCATTCGAAGCGGCGTTCAAGCAGACCGGCGTCATACGAGCACAGGGTGTGCAGGACCTGTTTGATACGGCTCTCGCGTTTCTCGAAGGCAAGATCCCGGCAGGGAACGGTCTGCTTGTGATCACCAATGCTGGCGGTCCGGGCATCATAGCCGCAGATACGTCGGAGAAGATGGGCATAGAACTGCCACACATGACCAAAGAGAGTTTAGTGGCTATGGCGCCGAAGCTTCCTCCCAATGCTTCGATCTTCAATCCCGTTGATGTCATTGGTGACGCCACATCGGAGCGTTATGCCGCCGTGCTTGAGCAGGCGGTCAGGGACCCGAACGTTGACGGTATGCTCGTGATCCTCACGCCCCAAGCCATGACGGACATTGAGAAGACCGCTGAAGTCGTAATTAAAACTGCACAGACGACGGACAAGCCGATCATAGCATCATTTATGGGTGAAAAGCGCGTACACGCAGGCATCGAGATGCTTAAGGGTGCATCCATCCCGAACTTTTCCTACCCCGAACTCGCTGTTAAGGCCTTCAAGCGCCTGTCTGACCAGCGAGCATGGATGAACTATAATTCCGAAGAGCTGGTGACTGCCTGGTATAACTTTGACGCCGCCGCCGAGATCGTGGCAGCTATTCTCAAAAAAGGGATCAACCAGGTGATCGAAGACGAGGCTATGCAAATTCTGACGTACTATGGGTTCCAGTTCCCGAGGCATGCGATAGCAAGGACCTCGAAGGAAGCCGCCGAAATGGCTTCGACAATCGGTTTCCCCGTGGTGATGAAGATATCGTCTCCCGACATACTGCATAAGACAGAGGTAGGTGGCGTGCGTGTGAATGTGAAATCGTCGAAGGAGGCCGAAGATGTGTTTCTGGACATTACGGCGAATGCGCGACGCATCATGCCTGATGCCTTCATTAAAGGCGTCATGGTCTTCGAGATGCTCAAAAACGGCAAGGAGGTGATCCTTGGCGTGACGTATGACCGCACCTTCGGACACATGATCATGTTCGGCCTCGGTGGCATTTACGTCGAAGTAATGAAGGATGTGTCCTTCAGGATCGTGCCGGTTGCGCGAAGGGATGCTTTTGCCATGATCAACGAGATCAAGACTATCGGCCTCCTGCGTGGCGTG
>DASPQB010000014.1:0-6875 GCA_035625205.1 Nitrospirota bacterium
AGACCGGGGCCTGCGTGCTCAATGGCGTTCTCCGGCGTCAAATACCCCGCCTTGGCGGTAGCATGCGCCGAGCAGCCGGTCTGGACCACAAGTACGTCCCTCTTGATAAACTCGCGTGCCAGGAAATTATGCAGGCTGTCCTGGGTGATCCTGGGATGGTTGCAGCCGGCGAGGCCCACGACGCCGCGGATACGGCCGGCCATGATGGCGTCATTCAGCGGCCGGTAGGAACCCCGGTACTGCCCGCCCTGCATGTATTCGATGTACTCGTCGGAGAACCCGGCGATCGAATCGTACACCTTGACGTTCGCGGGATGGACGTCTGCTTGCTTGCGGTTCGGGTAATTATCCGCCGCAAGACGGACGACCTTCTTGGCGATATCCAAAGCGTGGTGTTCATCATATTCAATATGAACCGCATCCACCATCTTGCCCTTGGGCGTTGTAGTGATAATCTTGGTATGGTAATGTTTCGCGAGCTGGGCGATGGCCGGCATGATACACTGCACGTCCACGACCATGGCCTCGACCATGCCTGTGACAATGCCCAGTTCCTGCTGGAGGAACCCTCCCGCGGTAGCGATGCCGTGCCGGATAAGGATCTCGTTCGCGGTGCAGCACATCCCGACGAGGTTCAGACCCTGCGCGCCCTTGGATTTTGCATAGGCGATCATCTCGGGGTCTTCCGTTGCAACGACGAGCATCTCCGCGAAGGATGGTTCGTGTCCATGGACCACGACGTTCACGTAATCCTTCTTGAACACATCGAGGCTGGCCCGGGCCTTGACCGGCTTGGGCGTCCCGAAAAGAATGTCCGCAATGTCGGTGCCCATCATGGAACCGCCCCAACCATCGGCGAGTGCTGCGCGCATCGCGCCCAGCATGATGTTGTTCGGTTCCTGATCAACGCCCATCGTGGTCCGGTGCATCATCTCAACGACTTCGCGGTCGATCGCACGCGGTGCCAGACCGAGCTTTTTCCATATTTCCTGCCGTTTTTTGGGGGCGCGGGACAAATAGGCGAGTTCGCCCTTTTGCTGTCCGAACTGTTCAAGGTACTTGAGCGCAACTTTTTCGGCGACCTCATTCGTAGATTTGCCTTCCACATCGATGCCGAGGTCCCCCGCGACGCGGTTCAGTTTGCGAACGTCCTTGACCTGGAAATCTTTGGCTTCCCCGCGAGCTACCGCAAGGAGGGTGTTGGCAAGGTCCCGTGCGTGGTCCGAGTGGGCCGCGGTACCGGCAGCGACCATCCGGGCAAAATTTCTCGCGGCAACAACGGGCAGCGTTGCGCCGCATACTCCCTCAGCTTCCTCTTCTTTTCCCGTCAGGCGGCAGGGGCCCATATGGCACATCTTGCAGCATTGGCCTACGTGACCGATGGGGCATGGCTTTAGCTTTTCGGCTCGATCGTACGACGTCTTAAGTCCCATGTCTGCGGCCGTCTTGAGCAGAGCTTGTGCAGCAGGGTCAACCGATCTTAAATGCTCTTTCTTCTCCATAATCGCTTTAAAAACTCCTTTCGGAAAGGAGGCGAGGCCCCCTGGATTTTTAAGTCAGGGGGCATTATACAAAAATTCAAAAAAAATTGCTACTAGAAGTTACAATATTTTTATCAGTCTTTCCTGCCTCACGATTCTCGCATTCCAAGGTCCGGTCAAAGAATACTTTAACTTTCCCGCCGAGAATTCCCCTTCCGTAAGGAGGGGATGAGAGGCGAGTGGTTGTTGATTTGAAAACTGAGTCAGTTATTTAATAATTTTCTATTTGATTTAAAATGGAGACAGTTCTTGTTTCATTCAGTCACAAAAGGTGATGCGGTTTACTTGATGCAGATATGCATGGGAGGAGGAAGAAAAGAGAATTTTTCTGGTAGTTGCTAAATAAATAAGGAAACTCTATACCTAATCAAGCATAACGAGCGTTGCCATCATGGAGACGGACCAGACGATGTCAGAAAGGGATATCTGGTAGTCTACCGTGGAATCGAAAAAGAGAGAGGTCCGTGCTGGAAACTCTTCGTCCTCCAGCCAATGAATCACCGTTACCGGCACGCGTGGCAGCGGATAGAGCCTTACCGAAGCGTCACCGTAGCTCGCAATTTCTGCACCGAACTTCAAACCTCGTAGGATGAAACCAGCTTTATCCTTTCCAAACTTTTCCTGTATCCGGTCCAGGGGCAGAACATGTGTCCCCGTAAAAAAGCGCTGGCCGCCTTTCACGTCAAGAGGCCTTATGAGCCGTCCGGTCGGCGGGATGTCCTTTGCACTGGTCATGTACCAGAGCAATGCGAGCCTGAAAAAATCCTTGTATCTGCCGAGAAAGAGGGTGGCTTGCGGATCATCGCTGGTAATCGTCCTCCCTGCGGGCGAAACGACAAAATCAATGCCAAACGATTTAATGGTATAGGACCCCGCGGTCGCATCATAGGCAGCCTTCGCACCGGCGCTGACGTCCTTGGGCTTTAGACCCGAAAGTGTCTCCCATGCTTTCGCTTCGCCCCATACGGTTTTTAAGGGCACAAGCTCAATCCGGCTGTCCTGCTTTTTAACATGATCTTCTAGATGATGATGCGGTTTCACGGTAGGTTATCTCCCGTAAGAATCTTCCGATTCGTCACAATCCCAGAGGCCAGAGCTTTTATGCGTTTCTGCAGTGGTCCCGATGAACCTGGAAAAACGAGAGCCCTCTCAGCACGGCTCCGCTTACCATAACGGCACAGGAACATAGTTCCGTAGCATAAACGTCCCTCGGCAGTATCCGGTGACCGTGACCACCCAAAAAAACCGGAGTCTCTGGGGAAGAAAAGAGACCCCGGTATCGTTCAAAAGACCACAGAGGCTGGTTCACCACGAGCGGCAGCCAACGTATTCCTTACACTGTCACTCTTTGTTCCTTGTGTTTGAGATACTCGTTCATTGCCTTTGCCGCTTTTCTTCCTGCACCCATTGCGGAAATGACGGTGGCTGACCCCGTGACGATATCCCCGCCGGCATACACACCTTCGATGCTCGTCCGGCCTGTCTCCTCGTCAGCGACGATATAGAGCCGCTTATTGACCTGCAGGTTCTTGGCGCTCTGGGGAATGATGGGATTGGCACCCGTGCCGAGGGCCACGATAGCGGTATTCACCGGAATCTCGAATTCCGACCCTTTGATGGGCTTCGGGGACCGTCTGCCTGACTCATCGAGTTCGCACAGGTCCATCCTGACGCACTCGACCGCACGCACCTGGCCCTGCTCGTCTCCCAGGATACGGACCGGATTGGTGCAGAGCTCGAAGCGAATCCCTTCCTCCTGGGCGTGATGGACCTCCTCCCTGCGCGCCGGCAGTTCGGTGAGTGACCGGCGATAGACGAGAATCACCTCTTCGGCTCCAATGCGAAGCGCTGTCCGAGCCGCATCCATCGCAACATTTCCGCCGCCGAACACCGCAACGCGGTCGCCCCGCTTGATCGGCGTGTCGAATTCCGGGAACTGGTACGCCCGCATGAGATTGACCCGTGTCAAAAACTCATTGGCGGAATAGACGCCGTTCAGGTTTTCGCCGGGGATGTTCATGAACTTCGGCAGACCCGCTCCGCTCCCGATGAAGCAGGCATCGTACTCCTTCATGATCTCATCAATCGTAAAGAGCTTGCCGGCTACTGCGTTCGTCATGATCTCGACGCCCATTTTCTTGAGCACATCGATCTCGCTGTACACGATGCTTTTCGGCAAACGAAACTCCGGGATGCCGTACACGAGGACCCCTCCCGGCTCGTGGAGTGCCTCATAGATGACGACGCTGTGCCCCTGGCGGGCCAGTTCGTATGCACAGGTCAGACCCGAGGGGCCGCTGCCGATAACAGCTACCTTCCTGCCGGTCTTTGCAGGGACCGGAGGGGCCTGGGGGCCGCCGTTCGAAAGGGACTGGTCGGCAGCAAACCGTTCGAGACGGCCGATGCCTACAGGCTCAAATTTTTTCCCGAGCACGCAGTTCTTCTCGCACTGGCTCTCCTGGGGACAGACCCTCCCGCAGACTGCGGGCAGGAGGTTCGCTTCTTTAATGATTCCGATGGCCTTTTTGAAGTCGCCCTCCCGGATCGCCTTGATGAACTGCGGGATCGGGACATTGACGGGGCATCCCTCCACACAAGCCGGTTTCTTACATTGCAGGCACCGCGACGCTTCCTGCATCGCCAGCTCCGGAGTATACCCGAGGGAGACTTCTTTAAAATTGGACCGACGCTCCTGGGGTGGTTGCTCGGGGATCGGGGTCTTCTTTGGTACGATTTTTTTTGGCGCTTTCGCTTCTTCAGCCATGGTTCCGCCTCTCACATGAAATGTTTTTCACCACTGCCCTCCTCCCCGAGGGAGGAAGGATTGTATCCGGTAAGAATGATGACCAAGCCGGCATCACACGCTGGGTTGTGCCACTCAATCCAGTCTTAGCAGAGGCCAATCATTCGCAGAGCATGCCCGCGTGACGGTGTTTCCATCCTTCAAAGGACTCCCGCTGTTCGGAGGTGTAGCTTTTCTGGCGAGTCATCAGGATGTCCCAATCCACCTGGTTCCCGTCGAATTCGGGGCCGTCAGTGCACGCAAACAGTGTTTGGCCTCCGACGGTCACCCGGCACCCTCCGCACATTCCCGTGCCGTCCACCATGATGGGGTTGAGGCTTACCACGGTCTTCACGCCGAAGGGGCGCGTTGTATCCGATACAAACTTCATCATGATAGCCGGTCCCACGGTCACCACAAGGCCGGTTCCGCCTTTTTCGAGTTCCTGGCGCAAGGCCTCCGTCACGACACCCTTCATCCCCCTGCTTCCGTCATCCGTTGTTACAATCACCCGGCTGCAAACCTCCTCCATCTCCTTCTCATATATCAGCAGATCTTTGGACCGCGCGCCCATGACGCAGACAACCTCGTTGCCCGCCGCCTTGAACGCACGTGCAATGGGATACAACGGCGCTACTCCGAAACCGCCGCCCACAAGAACGACCTTGCCGGCCTGCTCAATGTGTGTGGCATTTCCCAAGGGGCCGCAGAGATCAAGGATATCGTCGCCCGCATTCATGAGCGACATTTCCGTTGTCGTCTTTCCTACGGCCATGACGATCAGGCTTATGGTGCCCTCTGTGGGATCGATATCCGCGAGTGAAATCGGGATGCGCTCACCCTTGGCATTGAGCCTCAATATGACGAACTGGCCGGGCTGGGCCTTCTTTGAGATAAGCGGTGCCGCCACCTTGAAATAAAAGACATCAGGCTTCCGAAGCAATTTCTTTTCAAGAATTTTTGGCATACGTGTGTCGTTCCTTCTGCGGCAGTCTGGTTGAGAATGTAGCTGCACGCGACCTATAATGTAATGTGGTTGGATTTACTTAAATTGCCGTCCTGACGTACGGCGGAAAGATTAAAGAGCGTTACAACGGGTAACAATTTACTACTTTTTTAGATGCAAGAAAAGAGAAAAATGAGGCATAGTTATAAAGGCATGCAACTCATAGCATGCTGGAAAATCCCTTTTTTTTGAATGTCCGTCAGGATCAGCATGCATGGTGAGAGCAGCCGGGTCGAGCATCCAGAAAGCAGCATCGTATCGGACAGAGCGAAGTGAGTAGACCCGCAATGATCGTGGCCGCACCAGAATTTCATGCTCATGGCAGACATTGACCACTCGCCATGGTAAAGCAAGATCCTTTCACGGAGGGCCGGTACCTTAAAAAAAACTTCCGCAGCTGTGAGCGGGGCCGGTTTGACAGGCTGACGGCGAACTGCTATCATTAATTTGTTATCACGGCGAGAGGAGACAACGAATATGGGCATTTTAGCTATGATCCTCGCTGGTGGTAAAGGGGAGCGTCTTCACCCTCTCACCATGCATCGCGCCAAGCCTGCCGTTCCCTTCGGAGGCATCTACCGGATCATCGATTTTACCCTTTCGAACTGCATTAATTCAGGCATCCGGAAAATTGCAGTATTGCCTCAATACAAATCCCTGTCCCTGGACAAACACTTGCGACTCGCCTGGAACCTTTTTTCCGGAGAATTGAACGAGTATATCATCTCCGTGCCGCCCCAGCAGCGGATCAACGAAAAATGGTACCAGGGGACGGCGGATGCAATCTACCAGAACATCTATATGATCGAAAAAGACGCGCCGGACCATATCTTAGTACTCGCCGGCGATCATATCTACAAAATGGATTACGAAGAGATGTTCCGTTTTCACCAGGCGCAGAATGCCGATGCGACGGTCGCTGCCATTGAGATCCCGAAAAAGAACGCGGCAGCGTTCGGCGTCATCGAGGTCCATAATGACGACCATCGAGTGGTCGGTTTTGAAGAAAAGCCGCGTAACCCGAAACACATTCCTGGCCGACCGGACCTGGCCTTGGCGTCAATGGGCATCTACCTGTTCAATACACAGACGCTGTTGGACCACCTGAAATCAGACGCGCTGCGGGACACTGCCCACGACTTTGGCAAGAACATCATTCCCCAGATGATGAAGAGCTCGCGGGTGTACGCCTACAATTTCAAGGACGAGAACAAGAAAGAAGCAAAGTATTGGCGAGACGTGGGGACCATCGACGCTTACTGGGAAGCGAATATGGACCTCGTGAGCGTGGACCCTCTCCTGAACCTTTACGACAAGGCATGGCCAATTCGTACCTACCAGGCGCAGAACCCGCCTGCCAAGTTCGTGTTCGCCCAGGAAAAGAAGGGCGGAAGGCTTGGCATTGCGCTCGACTCGATCGTGGCACACGGCTGCATCGTGAGCGGCGGCCGGGTCCAGAACTCCGTGTTGTCCCCGAATGTGCGCATCAACAGCTACAGCGAAATCCACGAATCAATTCTCCTGGAGAATGTGGACATCGGCAGGC
>DASPQB010000015.1:0-4345 GCA_035625205.1 Nitrospirota bacterium
CCCCGATTTGCTCGCCGCGGGACCGCGCAGCGATTGCCCGCTCCCTGTGAAGGCGATCCCGACAAACAGCGCACACAAAACAAGTGAAACCGTCAGAGTTGAAAACCCGACAGATGAAGCCGATTCCTCGTTCCACATAGTACGGCCCTCCCGGGAAGCATTTTAGTACCTGTATAAAAAAATTATATGCAAAAAGGTCATGATTTTTGAGGAGTCAAAGCCAACTGAGGAATGATCACAAGATTCTTGAGCTTGAGCCCAGTGGTTATGACGAGCTTGCCGAACGAAGTCAAATAGTACTTATACGTTCGACCGATTTTCTTGATCAGTCCGTGTAAACGGAGGCGTTTGAGTTGGCGAGAGATTTGAGTCTGGGTTTTGTGGATCAAATGGCGGCGGAGGTCTTTATTCTGCAAACCACTGATGTTGTATTCGCCCCGTGCAATGGTCTCAAAGAGCAGTTGATCATCGGGATCGAAGAAATTGAAACCGGGGAAAGATCGGTCGTTGTCTTTGGAGGGACGAGAAAGTTTTTGGAGCTTACCATTTCCGGAACGGGGATCGTCGATCGTGGAGATGAATTCGAGGTAGCGACGATTGGCTGCAGTGAGAAGTTCGCGCAGGGCGGGAAGGCTGTAGATAGTCTTTTGCATGGAAGCCCACTTGGTTTCGCGGGCTCCATCGCGATGTTCTACCTCACGGTAGTGTTTGAAAAAGGTGACGTCGTTGACGGTGGTCTCGATGCGGAGGATGAGAGAGAACTTGTCGTACATCTTGATGGAGACCGGTCCCATGGTGTGTTTGATGCGGGTGCCTTCAATGCGAATGTTGAAACGGTTGCCCATTTCGTCCTGATAGTTACCGTGGAGTTTGTGGCCGAGGAACGTAGCGATGTTATCGGGTTTTACAGTGTGAATCGCAGTGCGGATCAGATTGTCGTAAATGGCTGCCAGATCCGCTTGCCGCTTAAAGACCACATCGGTAGCGTACTCGGCCTGGTCGATGCTCCAGTGATAGGCGAGACCAAAATGCTTGATAATGGGACAGAAGCGGCGGGTAAATTCGTCCAGCTTCCAATGAAGACGACGGGCTTGCCAGCTGTCGGAAATCTTTTGGGCGCGTTCCCAATCGCCGATTTCGGTGAAAGCATTATCGATCAGCTTGTGGGCAATTCCTTTGCGATCCAATTGCAGGGCCAGCCAGCTATGGCCATTACAGTAGACCTGCAACCGGCAGGGCAACCAGGTCGGTACTCGGATGTAACAGAGGCCCAACTCTTCATCCATGACATAAAAATAGTAGTGCAGACACTTGCTCTGATCGGGTTTCAAAAAGGTCTTGCCGCTTTGTTTATCGTGCCAGGGCTTGAATGTGGCGCACGGCTCCATGGCCGAAAAGATCCAAACCAATCCGGGTTGCTCGCCACGTTTGGCCAGCACTTCTTTGATCCGGTCTTCCTTGCGGAAGTTCTTCTTGCGAATAAATTCAATCTCGATTCCATGGTCGGCCGCCAGCTTTTCAGCGTTTTCCCGCAATTGATCGCGAAAGGGCTCAGCAAACCTCGGGTAATCGAAAATCCTGACATGGAGCTGGTAGAGCAAGGAAGTCATGCCTTCGGCAAAGCAAATTCTGGGCAGAGTTCCAAAGATCAGGATCCGGTCGTAGCAGGATACGGTGCCAGCAATCTGTTTAGAGTAACGCTCAGTGAGAAGTTCGACGCTCATGGCGAGCATCTTACTTCAAAATGTTCTTGTTTGGTTCCGGCTTGTCCGGGTTAGGAAAGGGATTCCGAATAATTGCTCTTATCCCACAATCGCCTCCTATTTTTGCAGTGCCCTCAGCATAGAGACAAAAATGCATGGCTGAGCCCCAATTGTCCCGGCTATTAAAGGGCAATTATGTTGCCATTGCGAGGCAGAATTATAAGTTACTGGGAAATAATACCTTAGCTTAAACATCCGATTAGAGATGAAGTATATTCACTATCCAGAAATGGACAGACAGAATTTCAAATGGGTGTGGCTACTTTATGTTCACGGTCCATCTGCCAGATGGATGAAGTCGTTCCTGATCTTTCTTGATGTGAAATTTCCAGTATTGATCCAAATCACCGCTCAAGTAGATGGCCCTCAGTTTCACCATAGCCTCAGCCATTTCCTCGGTCCAGCGCATGCCCGACCTTTCCATTCTGTCTTTTATGAGATTCTTGCAGGCACCCTCGACGGCACCGCTTGCAATGGGCAAGCCCATCGCCAGGTATTGATGATAACGCATACGAGTTCGGTTTCTATATAAATAACCGGCCACGCTCAGGATCGTCTTACGTCTTTCTCCGCGAAGTCTGTGTTTAGTAGCGACCTGCCGCAGACCCTTGACGACCTGACCGACCTGACCTTGGAGGATCCTCAGAGCGCGAATACGAACCCACTGCTCCGCTTCGGCGCTGCCCTCGGCATGAAAGACGTAGGCAGCTTTCCACAATTTCTCCAAGACATGGAGAAAGTCTAAGATCAGCAGGACATTGAGATGCTTCTTGACCAGCTTTTGTAGGGCTCGTTCTCCATCCGTAAGAGCGACGTGTATTTTCTTTCCTCCGGGATCACGCCGGCGCATTTCTTCTGCTACTTCAGCAATGACCGCCGACTTGCCTTTGACCAGACTGGCCCACACACGCTTGTTTTCTGGGTTCGGTCGAACATTTTCCTCTCGGGTTTGGTCTCGCGGGCCACTCCTGAAAAGGCTCTCCACCACATCCTCCGGCTTCCGTACCCAAGGCTGCCGCGTGAAGACTGTGGCTACGGTCGCCATTCTCTTCTTATTGGCCTTTTTCCCCTTTCCGGGCCGAATAAGGCGTTGCGCCCCCTGGCGCTTAACCATTGGAATTCCCTTGCCATCAACGGCCGCGACCAAGATGGTGGCAGTCTGACTTGACGGTTCAGAGATACGATTCGCATAGAAGTCGTCGAAATCCTCGGCTGCGTCTTCGATTACTTCCTCCAGGCTGCGCTTGGGAATCCGCATGCCACTGATCTCCTCCATCCGTTCTTTCACTTCATCGAACGGTCCCTGCACAGCCGCCTTTACCATGCGCCTCTGCAACTCGTAGGAAAACGATCGGGCAGGCAGCTGAAGGATTGCATCCAGCGGATAGATGCTCTTTTCGCTCTCCCTGAAGTAACCCATTCGAATAATCCTGATCTCTCCAAAGATCGTCTTCAGGTTGCGTGTGCGTACCCGCCGATGCGTGTACAGCATCTTTTGGCTGTCTTTGCCTACTACTCTCAGAGCTGATCCCACGTCGCCATTACCTCGTTGCTCGACATGGGCTTGAAGCATCAAACGTTGAACTTCTCGTCCCTTTTGCTCTTGTTTGTGTTCGACTATATGCAGCGGTGATTGCAAGGCTGCACGCGAGAATAACCAAGCCTCGAGTTCAGAAAATCTCTCCTTGGCTAACTGTAGGGCATCCAAACATCCACAGGCAGCTCGCTTGATCCGAGGAATGATCGCCATGGCTAGGGCCTCTGGGGTTATATGCGGCTCTCATAAAACACTCGACAAGTTATTGATCCTTCAGTAATATTACTGAAGGACAATGAAAATCCTTATGAAAAAATTCAAACCGACCAATACCAACAATCTCATCGCCACCTACGCCGAGCGCTTTGTCAGCCTAAAACGAGACTTGAATGCGGTGGGTTATTTCTGCAAGGGAACCGTATTGAAGCGGATGATGCAATGCGGCCAGAAACGTTGTGCTTGCCAGCATGATCCTTCTAAGCGCCACGGACCCTACTTCGAATGGACATTTAAGGCCAAAGGCAAGACAATAAGCGTTCACCTTCAACCGGAAGAAGCACCGGTATATCAAAAGGCAGCTGGAGAATACCGCAAGTTGAAGTCCCTCCTGACTCGAATGGAACGACTCTCTCGCATCGCATTACCTCGCCTCGCCAGGAAAGCGCTGTCGGATTCCGAAAAAATTTGAGGTGAAAACACCGGGATATTTTCATATCCCGGACTAAAGCAGATCATGCGAACGGATCCTGTGCGTATATCTTATGTAAATCTATGCACTTACACGTGAACATAAAGTAGCCACACCCATTTCAAATAGCTATTGATAGTGTAATTACATACCAACGAGAAACGCAGCCCATCCAAGGAAAGGCGGAACAGCCACAAATTCAGATGCTATAACGGCAACGTGGATGCTTATAACTCGACCAGTAAGGAGGTCTGTTGTGGCAATAAATCCCATTCCCGAACTGCCGCTGGCAATCGAGAAGAAAGATATTATCGAGGACAGGATTGCCGAGCTTCGTGGCAGGCGGGGAAAGGTAGT
>DASPQB010000016.1:0-5356 GCA_035625205.1 Nitrospirota bacterium
TAACAACACTGGGATCTGCCTGATTAAACTTATCTCACCCTCCTTTTCCTTTTTCCCTCGACCTTCTGAGATCATCCACACTAACATTCAAAGTGCGATCATTCAGACGCCCCATGAATGCAAAAGTAACCCCTGCTTAGATCGTGTTCTGTCCACAGTGGACAGCCTGCGCAGTAGCATCCCTTCATCTCGTGGACTTTCTCTTTCGCACAGTATGCTTTAATATCTTTCACGGGCCCCGTTTGTGAAAACTTCTTTCTCTCCTCACTGGAACAAGTATGATGGATGTACCTATATATTTTCAAATTTTTTTTACCAGTGGATAGACTATAGACACAACAAAACGTTACTTTATAAGAAACTAAAATGTAACTCTTTCTTAATGGCATCGAGTCGCCCAACAGACGTAGTGATTGACCATCCACTCGAAGGATACAATGACAATCTTGACCTATGCCTTAATCAGATTGGCAAAATATTCGATATACCACGCATCATTAATGAGCCAGGGGGAAAGCAGCAAATCATCAACTACTATGCTAATGGCAAATTTTTTGATAGACTCGGACAATCAGCCGGGAAGTATTTTTTCCACCACGGGATTAGTTACGATGGGAAGCATAGAAAGGAAGATTTTGAAGAGCAAGCAAGAATAGTCGAGAGATACATCCATGACCGTGACCCCAAAAGGGTGCTGGAACTTGGATGCGGGCTGGGTGCTAATATATCCTTTCTTGCGCGCCGAAACCCTTGCGTTATGTTCGACGGAGTTGACTTATCACTCAAGCCGTTAAAACGCTTTACAAAGATCCCAAACGCACACTTTCAGCTCGGCGACTTCCACGATTTAAGCGCTCTTGAGGACAATGCCTATGACATCGCCTTTATTATAGAGGCGCTGTGCTATTCGACTAATAAATTGCAAGTCCTCTGCGAAGTAAAAAAGAAATTAAAAGGAAATGGGCTTGTTATCATCATAGATGTGTATCAACGAGATCGTGGTGCCCCGTTGAGTCCTTCTGAAAAGACTATGTTGAAACTTATAGAAATGAGTTGGTCGCTTGATAAGTTCGAGTGCGTTAAAGATGTCGAGAGCTACATGCAAGAGGACTATTCAATAGCGTTAGCAAAAGATTTCACGCATTACATCCTTCCATCTGCGACCAGAGTTGCACGTTACAACCGTTATTATTTCACTCATCCGGTGTATGCAAGAACTATCAATAAACTCCTTTCGTCTGATGTTGCAAAAAGTTTCATAGAATCATACCTTGTACCAATAAGTCTAAGAAGGCAGATCGCGTGCTATTATATTCACGTGTTGAAAAATGATAGATGGTAAAATGCCGCAGTGTATGGCGTGCACATCTGAGCGACGTGATCGAAATTTGCTTTACCTGCCGAATGAAACGTAAAAGACACTGTGCCAGGACTTGTTTGAACTGCAACGGGAGGTGAAACACCCCCCTCGTACTTAATTAAATCGACGTCAACTCGTCGAACCTTGCGAAGAGCTCCCCAAATTCTTTGTTTGACTGCTGGAAGAACGTAGAGAGTGGTATTTCAACCGGGCACGCGTCTTCACACTGTCCGCAATTCACGCAGTCATTTGCCATGTGAGCGGCTCTTGTAAATTGGAGCTTCGGCGAAGGAGGTAGTTCTCCTGATTCGAACCAGAGTGGCTCTTTGCTCTCAAGCTTACACTCATCACACACACACATCGGGCACGCGTTCACACATCCAAGGCACTTAATGCACTTTGCAAACTGTTTGAGCCAGAACTCGTTCTTCGCTTCAGGTGTGAGGAAATCGTGAGCCCGCCACTGTGCGCCCAGCTTGAGCATTGCCCGCTCCGTTTTTTCGCGAATCTCAATGCCCTTTGGACTCGGATCCTTTGCGGTTAATGCGTTATCTCGTATCGCACCTTCCAGGAGCTGTGCACCAGCATTTGTGCAGGTTTCTACGAAGGTGGTCTTTCCCGCATCGGGACCTGTAACGCCCCAACTTCCGAATGCAAGATCCGCCATCCGCGGGATCTTAACTTCACAGCGGCGGCAATTGCTGCGGCGCCCGTATCCCCGCTCTTCGAGATCATCGATCTTAAGTCCTTTGGCTTGATGGTCGTTGGTCTCGAGAATGAGGCTGCCCTTCGCGATTTCCTCTTTCGTGACGTCCATAGGATTTATCCCGTAGAACCTCTCTATCATCTCTTGCGCCTGAACAGACGGGAACGTTCCACTGCAGTTAAGTCCGATAAGGACGAGGTTCTCCTTACGTATGACTCCTTTTTCGCCGAGTTTTTGTATGGCCCAACAATCGCAGCCAACGCCGACAACCGCCACTTTCATATCCTTGGCACCGTCGAGGTATTTAAACAGGACAGTCGACTGCATCATTGGTGCGGAGTGCAGAGAGCCAGAAAGTTCCGTGATCTTCGACGGGTCTGTAATGAGCACAGGAACCCCGTCGTAGTGGTCTGCCCCCCGGCGCATCGCGAGGGCTGCGTCGACGATCTTCTTCTTTAATAGATACTTCAGAGTTGCCGTTACCGCACCGCCGCACTCGCCCTTGGCACGAAGGTCACTATCTGCTGCCTGAACGTAAAACGTGTCTCCAACGTTAACCAGTTTCACTCACCTCTTTGTATGCTGGTTCTACCGCTACAGCGCAGAACTTTAGCTCTGGCATCTTCGAAAGCGGATCTCGCGCCGTATTCGTTAGCCTATTAGCGGGGCATTCCTTGAAGTGGAACGGCATGCTCACCACTCCCTTTGGAATATCTTTGGTAACGAATGCTACCGTCTCAACTTCCCCACGTCGACTTTTCACCCTCACCGAATCGCCCTTCTGTATCCCGAGGGCAGCCGCATCGTCTGGATTAATCTCGACGTATCCTGCCGGAACCTCAGCGTTGAGCGTTGGAGATCGTCTCGTCATGGTTCCCGTAAGGTAATGGAACAAGATACGTCCGGTCATTAGGACGAACGGGTACTCCTCGTCAGGAAGCTCTTCTGGAGGCACATAGTCTATCGGGAAAAACGTTCCGAGCCCATCTGGCGAACTAAACGCGCCCACGTGTAAAATTGGCGTTCCGGGGTGTCCCTCTGTTGGACATGGCCACACAAGACCTTCTGGTTTTTCCAGTCTCGCATACGTGATACCGCCGTACTGAGGTGTGATTCTGGCCATATCGTTAAACACGTCCTCGACGTCCGAGAAATCAAACCCTGGCACACTAAGCTCACGCGCCAAAGCCGTTATGATCTCCCAGTCTGCCCTCGCTTCTCCTGGCGGGTCAACTGCTTTTCTTATCCGTTGAACGCGACGTTCAGCATTGGTAAACGTGCCATCTTTTTCCGCCCAGCATGCCGCCGGCAGCACGACATCGGCAAGTTCAGCAGTCTCAGTAAGGAATATGTCCTGTACTACGAGGAAGTCGAGCCGTTGGAGCGATGCACGGACATGCGTGATATCAGGGAACGACAACATCGGATTTTCCCCAAGAATGAACATGCTCTTTATCTTGCCACCAGCGGCATCTATGTGCTCTGTAAGCGTTAAGCCGGGCGTTGATGGCAACCCTTCAACGCCCCACGCTTTTTCCATCTTACAGCGGTTCTCTTCGACATCCACCGCCTGATAGCCTGAATAGACATTTGGATACGCCCCCATGTCACACGCGCCCTGTACGTTATTCTGACCTCTCAGTGGGTTTACGCCCACGCCTGGTCTGCCAACATTGCCAGTGAGCAGTGCAAGGTTTCCCAATGACCGTACGTTATCCGTCCCGGTTCTGCTCTCAGTCACGCCTAAACAGTACACAATAGCCGCATTGTTCGCTTCTGCGTATAACAGCGCAACTTCTTTCACTGCCTCTGTTGGCACCCCCGTGATATCCTCCACATCGGCGTACTTTGTAACCGTTGTTTTCAGTTCCTGAAAGCCCTTCGTCCGTGTTTCGATGAATTCCTTATCCTCCTTGCCCTCTTTTATGATATGGTACATCATTGAATTCACAAGGGGGATAATCGCCGAGGGATAAAAGCGCACGTAGATGTCTGCTTGTTTCGCCGTCATCGTGTACCGTGGATCCGCAACGATCACTTTCGCGCCTCGTTCCTTTGCCATAATGAGTCTCCTGCCGGCTAAGGGATGGGCTTCCATGGCATTTGATCCAATAACAAAAATACAGTCTGCGTTCATGCAGTCTGCCAAAGGGTTTGTCGCAGCGCCCGAACCAAACGACAAGGCAAGCCCGGTAACCGACGGCCCATGGCACACTCGTGCGCAATTATCGATGCTATTCGTTTTGAATCCAACTCTAGCTAATTTGCTCATAAGGTATGCTTCTTCATTTGACACCCTGCACGACACCTGAAAGGCAACTGAATTTGGACCGTACGTTTCGTGTGTCGCTTTGAGTTTCGCAGCAACAAGGCCTAAAGCCTCTTCCCACGTCACTTCAGCGAATTTTCCACTCTTTTTGATTAAAGGTGTCGTAAGCCTGTCTGCACTATGCACGAATTGATTGCACGCTAGACCTTTAGGGCAGAGTTTACCTTCGTTGACGGGATGCCTCTTCCACGGTTCAACTCCAACGAGTCGTCTATCCCTGACGACTAGATTAAGCCCACATCCAACGCCGCAGTAGGGACATATCGTCGGGACATACTTGAGTTCCATTTCGCTCTTACTAGTGTTATGCATCGCTTTCTTTCAAGTCCTTGTAGTTGCGGATGTCTCATAAGTGCTTCTATTGCTTTTTTTGAGAATCAAGGCGGAACGAAAAATCTCTTTAACAAGAGATCTTGAAGTTTTTGCTGCAGCTGCATCTTTCTAGCATGTCGGTAGATGCGTATGATGTGCATAGCGTTACGGAAAAATTTGAATTTAACTCACGTATAGGCGACTGCGTGGATATCATACAAAAATGTGCTTAAAGCAGTAGACGAAAAGAGGAATCCGTAAATAAACTTCGGTAAGAGAAAGATGAAAGCACTACTGCTACGAGTAGGAATTGACAAAGGGTACGGAGGAGCGTTGGCCCCCGTCTTTGCAGACGGATCGTTCGAATACATTCCCATTCCTGAACGATGTGATTCAAGCGAGGCGCGAACATTTGGAAATACGGTGGGGGTACACGCCCGACCTCTTTTTACCTATAACCTGCCGAAAAAGCTTGAAAATGCGAAGATACACTTCGATCCCGAATTTGAGACTTTTACCTATGGCGATCCATCCATCAAAAGAACCTACCTGTTAAAATTAGAACCCGGCGACCTTCTGGTCTTTTATGCGGGACTACGACCGTGGGATTATGACGGAGAGGATGGTCTCTACATCATCGGCTATTTCA
>DASPQB010000017.1:0-7083 GCA_035625205.1 Nitrospirota bacterium
GCGATTCCGTCGTGTCAATGCCGATGCCGATAACTTCGAGGCCGTCTGTGCTGTATTTCTTATACAGCGCATCGAGCGCGGGAAGCTCTTCGCGGCACTGATCACACCAGGGAGCCCAAAAATCCAGGAACACCACCTTGCCCTTTAACTGCCTCAGACTGACGGATTTTCCCGCCAAATCTGCGAAACTGAAGTCAGGTGCGGTTGATCCGACCTGGCCTGCATAGGCGAAGGCCGGCAGCAGGATCGCAAGCAACAGCGTTGCAACGAGGAATTTCATTGAATGATCTCCTGGAATGAGCTTACCTTGAGTCCCGGGTATATTTCGTTTGCAAATGCCAAATAAACGTTAATCAATTTGCCGAAATATGCCCACCGCTAAAGCATCCGGTGTTTCCTATGTGTTTCCCTAATTTCTTTTTTTCTGAAGCTGTTTCTATAACAAAAATGCAACTATAATGATAGAAATCATTCACTTCAGAAACAGTGTATCATTACATGTGTGGTGAACGTTTCCCAAAACAAATGTGGCCTATTAAAGGCAGAGTGTTTCCCCGCTCAATCCAAGATGAGCCTTTAACGGCATATCTCTGCACGTGCATCTATAAAGGCTAATCAACAGACTCACTCAAGACTTCGATACGAGGTACATATTAACCTTTTGGAGGACGATCGTTTTGAAAGACGATAAAGAAAGGTCTAATTCGAGGGTTTGGGATTTCTGAAAATTCCTGAAAACATAGTGGTAAAAAATGACAGGAACACTCATTCACGTAGGGCATGTTCCCCGATAAAGATAGGGCAGGATTACCTTTGTGGCACAGGTCAAGAGTGCCGATCATGGCGTGTCCGCTATGGTCGGAGATAAGAGAAAAGGAGAGCGGCATGAAGATGCTTAGAGCAATTGCTAGAAGCACAAGGACGGCTTGCCATTTCATGAAAGGATTTTAAGGCTATGCATGTAATTTGTCAACACAAAGATGCAAATTCTAATTGCCGTTTAACCTATTTTCCCTCAATATCAGACCGAATCACAGGGTGCACGTGATATCGCGAGCTCAGAACAGAGGGTCTCGTTCCGTGCACCGTCATTTTTTATGCTGGTAGATTTTTTGGTCCTGGCGGCTGCACGGAACTATGGAACTCGCCACAGAGAACGACGAGACGATTCCTTGAAGATTTGGTCACAGTGAAATCATTTGACCTTTGATTTTCAGGCCTCTTCCCGTACCACACTGTCATCTATTCGGCTTGACTTTGGTAACTAATACTACAATAATAGAATCACTGTGAGTCGATGTCGAGTCATGCGGAGGAGTGGTCACGAACAAATTACCATTTGGAACATTCCCGATGAGGTTAATTAATCGGCGCAGGGGGAGGCTGAGCGTAAAGGTCTAAGCCTGAAGAAGGCATTTATTTCGTTCCTTGCAGGGGGGGATGATCGGCAAGGCTCCGGAAAGGAAGAAAAAGACCCTCCATCACGACATCGTCCACTTTGCTGGTCTTTGGTCACGGGAGGAAGCCGCGGAATTCGACAGGAACTTGAAGGCCCAGGGGAAGGTGGATTTGGAGCCATGGGAAAGAAAAAAAGTGATGCTTGATACATCCGTCTAAGCTGCTTTTCTGAAGGGAAACGAATGGATCAGACAAGCGCTTCTTTAGGAAGCTGACGAAATTTACATTAACGCCGTAGTGCTCGGTGAGCTTTACGCCGGCTTCGCTCAGGGCAGCAAGGAGAATAAGAACAGGGACATCTTCAAGGATTTCCTCGTATCGCCATAGATACCGATTGCCGTCCTGGATGAAGAAACCTGTGAGCGGTACGCAGTGATCATTACCTATCTGAGGTCACGGGGGACACCGAAGCCCACGAATGACCGGTGGATTGTCGCTACGGTAATGCAGTATGGACTTAAACTGCCAACTACAGATGGCCACTTCCGCTCTGTTCCACATATTATTACGGAATTCTGCAGCATGTGAATCCGAGGAGGGAGGCTTCAGAACCATTACTTTTCTTGATATACATTTCGTTCTTTTTCGTTTTATGGTCTTCAGATCAACGTTGTTTGGTTCAAAAGCGCCATTATAGTCAATCGTTATCGAACACATGAGAGGGTATAATGAATAAAAAAATTCCGAGGAACGTAATACTCATCTCGGTTGTCATTGTGGCTTTTATTCTCCTTGCCAGTGCGCGGGAGATCATCTCCTTCCTTGCGGACTGGAAGTTTTTCCAAGAGGTTGGCTTTGATGCGATCTTCACCAAGACCTATGAGGCAAAACTGCTGATCGGGTTCGTCTTTGGGGCGATAACCTTTCTCATGTTCTATATAAACCTCATCATAGCGATGAAGCGCAAACTCCCGCTTGGCATGGTGAATCCGATATGGGAAAATATACCGAAGTTGCAGCACATCGATCTGAACCGCCTGATGAGCGGGGTGTCGCTCTTAGTGTCGCTCGTTGGATCCTTGATCGCCTTTTCTATCGGTACGCAGTACTGGGATCAGGCGCTCCTGTTCCTGAATAGCACGCCCACGGGCCTCGCTGATCCGCTCTTTGGCAGGGATATCTCGTTCTTTCTCTTTCAATATCCATTTATTGACGCAATGAACACGATGGTGCAAAGCCTTCTTGTAATTGCCGCTATCCTGGTAGCGACTGTCTATGTGCTCCGGGGCGGCCTCGTGATATCCAACAGGTTCATCTCAGCGGCACCCTCCATGAAACGGCACCTCGGTGTCCTCATATCGCTGTTTTTCTTGAGCCTTGCGTTCGGCTTTGTCCTTGATCGGTTTGGCCTGCTCTATAGCGAACATGGCGTCCTGTACGGCGCCTCGTACACTGACGTCCATGTTCGTCTCGTGATGCTGGCAGTCATGGCGGCGCTCTCGGTCGCAACGGCGATTGCGGTCTCCGTCTTTGCCACGCACCGCTCCCTTGCCGTGCCGCTGATCACTCTGGCCGTGTTTGCATCAGTGTACTTTCTGGGGCTGAAAGCCTTTCCAGCAGCGATGCAGAACTTCAAAGTCTCGCCGAACGAGAGTGTGCTGGAACAGCCTTATATCGCGGACCACATAAAATTCACCCGCTTTGGCTATGGATTAGAGAATATGGAAATCCAACCCTTTGCCGCGAACAAACAGTTGACCTTCACGGACATTCGAAAGAACCTTTCGACGATCCAGAACATCAAACTTTGGGACGAAGAGCCGATTCTCAAAACCTACAGCCAATTACAGCAGATTCGGACATATTACCATTTTCGGGGTGTAGACAACGACCGCTACACGGTGAACGGCGATTATCTTCAGGTCATGCTCTCCCCACGGGAACTGTCCTACGCTGATCTTCCGGGAAAGTCATGGATCAACGAGCGGCTCGTCTTTACCCACGGTTTCGGCGTGGCCCTGGGGCCGGTGAGCGGCATCACCAAGGAGGGCCTGCCCGAGTTCTACATTAAGGACATCCCGCCGACAACAAGCGCGGGGCCACAGGTGACCCGTCCTGAGATCTACTTTGGCGAGAGTTCGAACGACTACGTGATCGTGAATACCAGGACGAAGGAGTTCAGCTACCCGACGACCAAGGAGAACGTCTATACGGTCTATTCCGGCCGTGGGGGCGTCCGGCTCACTTCGATCTTTTCGAGGCTCCTCTATGCCGCCTATTTTGGGAACCTCAATATCTTTCTGTCCAGCGATGTGACAAATGAAAGCCGGATCATTTATAACCGCACTATCATGGACCGGGTAACGGAGATTGCGCCGTTCCTGTCCTTTGATTCCGACCCCTACATGGTCATTCGTGACGATGGGAAACTGGTCTGGATCATTGACGCATACACAGAGAGCCGTAATCTGCCCTATTCAAAGCCGCTTCCGGGCGGTATCAACTATCTTCGCAACTCGGTCAAGGTGGTCGTGGACGCCTATGACGGCAGTGTCGTATTCTATGTTGTGGACCAGAAGGACATCATGGCAAAGACCTATGCCGCCATATTCCCAACGCTTTTTAAACCCGTCGCCGAGATGCCGGCTGACCTCAGGAGGCACATACGCTATCCGCGGGCGCTGCTCCAAATCCAGGCTCAGATGTTCAAGACCTTCCACATGACGGATCCCGCGGTGTTTTACAACAAGGAAGATCTCTGGGAGGTACCGTCATACCGACAGAAGGTCATGGAGCCCTATTACCAGATCATGAAGCTGCCCGGCCATCAGGCGGAAGAGTTCATCCTGCTTTTGCCCTTTACGCCGTCGAAGAGGGACAACCTGGCTGCGTGGATGGCAGCACGGTGCGACGGAGAGAACTATGGCCAGGTCATTGTTTATACCTTCCCGCGCGACCGTCTCGTATTCGGACCACGGCAGATCGACGCGCGTATCGATCAGGATGCCTACATCTCACAGCAGTTGACGCTCTGGGGACAGCACGGCTCCGATGTGATCCGCGGGAGCCTGCTCATCGTCCCCATCGAGGACTCACTCATCTACGTACAGCCGCTATATCTTGTGGCGACCGACAAGGGTGGACTGCCGGAACTGAGCAGGGTAATCGTTGCCTATGGAAACGATGTGGTGATGGAAGAAACGCTCGAGGCCGCGATTCAACGCCTGTTCTCCGGCACGCTGCCAAGCATGCGCATAGTTAAACAAGGCGCAGCATCAACAGGTACACGGCAGCCCAAAGAGCTTGGAGGCCGGGCTTTAGAGCAACTGCACAAGGCCCGGGAAGCGCTCCGGAAAGAGGACTGGACCGGGTACGGGAAATATCTGAAGGAGTTGGAGGAGACGCTCAAGGAGATGGCGAAGTAGGCTCAGGCATCGGTTTACGGCAATCCGACGGGTTAGAGCCAATGATATATATAACTCGGCGCATTGTTGCGATTAAAATCGTTTGCTTGTTATGACGTGAAATGAAGAGTGAATACTACATTTGGCATTTTATAATTATTTGTGAATTATAAGTTATAACCTGTCTGCATTTTATGTAAACAGCGTAAGGTGTGCGAATGAAACGTGACAAAATACGGTCGCAGAGGTACTGGTTTTCTCCCTCTCATAAGCAAAGCTTTAGCTTAGGATTTACGATGATTTCGTTAGTGATTGTTCTTTTGCTTACCTATGCGGCATACTCAAGAAATGAATTTTGGCAACAAGATGAACTAGGAATATGGGAGAATATTGTAAAAAAATCCCCTATGAAGTTCCGTCCTCATTATAACCTGAGCAAAGAGTATGATAAACGACAGCGTTTCGCGGAGGCCGAAAGAGAATTACTAACGGCTATTAGCCTGGAGCCGGATAACGCAAGAGCACACAACAACCTTGCTCGGATTTACGGAAAGCAAAATCGCATTGAGGAGGGTATCGAGGAATTGAAAATTGCCATAAGATTGGACCCTAATTACTATTTAGCTCTAAGAAACTTGCAAGCGGGATATGAATCTCTAGGCGAATTTGATAAGGCTGAAATGGCTCGAAAAAAAGCTGATGCTATATATCATTATGAGCAAGGAAGATTGTTAGCTAAGCAAGGACTTTTGAGAGATGCAATAAGGGAATTGCAGATCTCCATCATTTTAAATCCGGATAATGACGCAGCAAATCGTGAACTTGGCGTGCTCCGCGGTGAGGGGAATATCGGGTCGGACGTCGAACAATAGGTTACTCGCTAAGTTATTCAAGTATGCGGAGAATTTCATCAAGCAATGCCTTCAGATAACTTCAGTTTTCTCAAAGTGCCTTTATCTGGAAAGCCTTCCCCGGGCAGTAAATGAGAGTTTCTAGGATAGAATGGCAAGCATAGCGGAGCCGGTTTAGGGAGTTGGTTGCCGTCAATTATGGCAGGTGTTGGCGGTAATCGAAACGTGGACGGCTCAGATCATAATGTCCCCCCTGAAAATTGGAAAGGATAAACTGAAATGGCGAGTATCGCTCTCTGATCTCACGATACTTATCTGTCTGATTCGAGGTTAAAATGAAATGAAACTTTTTCCGCTCATGCGTCAACAGAACCTCCTAGAATGGGCGTGAGAAAAATTAACTCGCGTCAACATAGTAAGGGAGAGCAATAAAGGATTTGTGCAGACTCGGAAAGATATCTGCCGGTATTACATTTAATTCCTATTAGTGGCTCCATGAACTTTGCATCCCGTAATTCATAAGTTCGAAGGAATCAAGTGGCGATCTATGTTTCAGCCAGTCGATGATGACTATTTCAAATGCGAGGATTTCTTCGCCTACTCCGACTAGTCCGCAATTTCATTCAGGCGCAACTTATTATTGGATAGAGGTGGTAGTTCTTATAGAAAGGTGTGCTTGACCGGCCCGAAAGACCGAAGCGAAGTTGATAGAGGTAGTTCCTTAATTATAATAATTTGTCCACGTATATTGATTCACCTTTATCACCGCTAACTATACCTTCCGCCCCAGAGATTCAGTTTTATATAAATCAGTTCAGCGAAAGTCCTAAGAGCGTCCTTAATAGGCCTGATCCTGCTTTCCTGAGAATTATACCAATTCACCGGAACCTCCTTGACAGTGAAGTTCAAGAGGCGGGCTATTGACAGAATTTCCATATCAAACCCGTACCGCCTCACCTTCATACGTCCGAATATATACTTCGCCGCATCGTGCTGAAACGCCTTGAACCCGCATTGCGTGTCGTTGATCCCGTCAAGGAGGAAGAATTGAATAAGTTTGTTGCCCAGTCTTCCTATGAACACTCGGAGAAAATGCTGCGTCACGACGATCTTGCTGCCGGAGATATAGCGCGACCCTATCACCACGGGGTGTTGCCGCAGAAAAGGATACACTTTATCAAATTCCTCTATGGGCGTCGAGTTGTCCGCATCGGTGAACAAGATATATTCGCCTCGACTCGCTTCTACACCTGTCTTGATCGCAAATCCCTTCCCCCGGTTCGGCTGATAGCTTACAACGCTCAAGTCCGGGATCTCCCGCCTGAGGCTCTCGACCACTCCTACCGTTCCATCGCTGCTCCCGTCGTCAACCACGAGTATCTGCCGGCTGACCTCCTTCTTTGAAAAGAACCGATTAATGGCTTCAAGCG
>DASPQB010000018.1:0-11396 GCA_035625205.1 Nitrospirota bacterium
TTCATCCGGGATATCCTCCTTCCCTGAATTTTGCCACAAAACTCACATTTTCGCTGGCACAGTTTTCAGGGATGAGGTCCGATGAGATTCCGGCTTTTCTCTCATTGTACTTGGATCGATTTAAGGAGGGGAGGTCAACTCAAAGACGAGTTTTTTAGTGCCGAATTCTTATATATGCTCTTAGAGGCCCTGGTGGTGACGGAAACTCGGGGGGCAACAATGTGACCAGCGCAGACGCATAGATCTCAAGGTGTTAAGCCGCCGACGTCCGGAACTAAAAGGCTTGAAAATCTAACTTCAGCGGTGGTACATTGAGTCGGGCAGGCCGGGAGCCTAATAAGAGAATATCATCACTCAGCTTCAATCTGGTTTCGAGGTATGTGATAGATGCAAGATAGAATTCCAAGGCGAATTATTCAAGTATGGGGACAAGGAGAACATGATCTGTCTCTACTCTCAAAAGCATCTCGCACAAATGTAAAACTAGTTAATCCGGATTACGAATATTTATTTTTTGATAACAATCATATTGATGCCTTCTTGAACGAACATTTCCCTGAATATTGTAGCCTTTTTCAATTGTTTCGTTTGCCGATTCAACGGTATGATTTTTTCCGTTACTTAGCGATTTATTATTACGGCGGTTTCTACCTTGACCTTGATGTATTCCTGGCGTCTAGCTTAGATTCTCTATTGAAACAGGAGTGCGTTTTCCCTTTCGAAAGATTAACGGAGAACATGTTCTTGCGTAAACATTATGGAATAGATTGGGAAATTGCTAACTATGCCTTCGGATCTGAGCCCAGACATCCATTCATAAAAGCGATTATAGATAATTGTGTCAAGGGTCAAAAAGAGCCGAAATGGATAGGTTCAATGATGAAATCGATTCCGTGGATGTTTCGCAGGGATTTCTACGCTTTTTATTCTTCAGGGCCTGGATTAGTTACAAGGACATTGGCGGAGAATCCTGATCTTGCAAAGCACGTTTTAGTTCTTTTTCCGGAAAATGTCTGTGATTTGACCAAATGGCATCTCTTTGGGGAGTTTGGCGTTCATTTAATGGTGGGCACGTGGATAAAACGGAAGGGAATATTTCGAAGAAAATGGCTAAATCTGTGGAGGTTATGGGCGAGAAAAAGATTATTAAAAAGGAGCATGAAGCTGGGACCAAAGAGAACGTTAGATTTTCCCGATAGAATTTTGAAGTCAAGTCCTGAATAGCTAAACAGGAACTGCTTATTTCTCAAAAACCTTATATTATCTTATCTATTCGCACTTATGGAGGGTCCCAAATCAGTGTATGAAACTGTTCGCACGTATGAAAGCGCGGCGTTAAGATTCTGTCACTCTTGATCTTTCTCCTTCCGTTAGGGCGTGTTTTCGTCCCTCAGCTCTTACCCCGTTTCATCAGATGCATGTATGCGCCGTTCTTCGCGGCATGATCATCTCCCCCGGTGAATGTCGCATCCAATTTACGAGACTCGTCGGCTTATGCGAACTATCGCGCTTACTCCCGGGTGGACGAAACAGGCCTCTGAAGATTCCTCTCTTTATAAGGCTCTCCTTTTTTCAGGATCCAATAGGTCGCTTCGGCCAGATGCCTAGCCACTGCGACAACAGCTTTCGCGTGCCCTCTTTTTTCTCGAAGTCTTATGTAGAGACCGACGACGTGGCGTCCATTCCAGCGCTTATGGTGGAGGACGATTGTATTAGCCGCCTCGATATAAGCCCACTTGAGATAACGATTGACATCGGTTCTCACCCGGCCGAGGAAGACCTTGCCCCCGCTGGCTTTAACCTGGGGCACCGTGCCGGCATAGCTGGCCAGCCTATCGGGCCCGGAAAACCTGGCCACGTCTCCCACCTCCATGGCGATCACGATGACCAAGATCATCCCCACACCGGGCAGAGTCATGAGAAGCAGCATCGCCGGAGTCTCTCAAACAACAGCTTTGATCTGAAGCTCACTCTCCTTAATCTGGTCTTCGACGTCATCGAGAAGCTCAAGCTGCTTTTCAGCGGAATGGTGGGTCTGGGGAGGAAGCTCCCGGATCCGTTCCTTTAAGAGCTTTCGTCCGCTAACCCCGAATACATCACAGACCTCATAAATTTCAATCGCATACTTGGGCAGGGTCGCATGGATCCGATTCTTGAACATCGTCCTTATCCGGACGAGCGTCATCCTCATCCGAGGCAGTTCCCGCTGATCGCGGAGCTCTCCTAGCAGAATCCATATCGAAGGGAGTGTCCGGTTCCGGAGCAGGAGAGCCAGCCCCTTGGCGTCGAGCTTATCGGTCTTGTTGATCTGCCCCATCATGGCCTTGCCTGCATTCGTCAATAGCGGGGTATGGCCGGCCTGTTCCATCTCATCCACCATCCAGTACTAGTTGCCTACAGTCTCCACCGCGATCTGTGACCGGGGCGGCAGCTCTCTTAGATAGGACTTGAACATGACCCGGCTGTTTTCAACTCGGACATAAGGCCCGACATAGCCCGCCTGGTCAACAGAAGTGAAGATCGAATACCTCTTGTGCGCGTCACACCCGAAGTACCTGTTCATGCTGCCACACCTCCTTGCGTCTTATCTTACGCATTCCGATGCAGCAGCACTTTCATATTACCAATTTGGCATAGGGTGGCGAGCCATCGTGACTCTCTTCAGTTGGCAGCCTGAGGCCGGCAGGAAGGCGCGTTTTTTCTCCTTTGCTTCCTGTGACTTGCCTCCGCTCAACATACCACCTCTAAAGTGAGATTTTCGAGCTTTGGACTTGCCAGGGTTTTCTTGTTATAAACGGCTTCTCCTTATATGAGGCTGAGACCCGGCACATTCTTGTCTCCTATCTTACGACTGGATATGCCCCTATGTCGGGAGCAGTCCCATAAAGAACTCTCCTGCCGCTCGAGTCGCTGTAAAGCCAAATCGACGCCCGTTTGCTCCATGTCATTGGGGAGGTCAGAGTGATGGTGTTCGTAAAATAGTTGATAGACGATATCTGGACGATGTTATTGACGGTTCCAATGGCGATCCAATCGGGGAATAGCGTGACGCCGTGGGTCAGCGCTGAACCCCAGGTTCCATCCTGAAAGAACATGGCATCGCTCACGACAAGCGTCGTCGATTGCGAGCCGGCCTCGTTTGCCGTGGTCAAGGCTTCTCCGGCGCCAACGCACGGTGAGTTACTTCGTATCCCTAAATTCGGGAGCGTCGTGCTGAACGTATTGCTGATGTCCGGGTTTATGAAAAGCGGGTCGCCGTTGGCGGTCATCCAGTTCTTTTCGATCCGGTTAACCCCTGTGTTGGTGTTAATGTCCACCGTACCACCATGCTTATACATAATGTTGTTGATAATGACGTTCCCGTTTCGCACATATGTGCCATACCATCGCATCGAATACCCCTGCCAGGTATCGACGGTTGGGTTCCAGGCAATATTATTATTGCGCCCACTCCAGTATATCGTGTTGTTGTAGAAGCGGTTATTATCTGCGGCCTCCGGTGCGGCACCACCCGTCTTAAAGAGAACGCCATTGTTCTGAGCGTAGAAAATATAATTATACCGGATGATGTTATATGGGGCGACAATTGTCAAGCCGTCCCCGCCATCATTCTCCCCGGGAGGACCGGATGGCCCGAAGCGATTGCCCTCCCACAGATTGTAAAAATATGTAACATCGCCATTATCATAAATCTGGACATTCCGATGGCCCCATAAAGGGTAGGAAGCAGCTGGCGGAACGGTATCCGGGCCGTATTTCGTCAAGTGCCCTGTAGCGTTCGGCATACAGCCCTCGTTGTGCCAACAGTTATTCTTGACAACACAATAGGGAGCATAGACTTCCAGGTTGTGATGGCCGTTGAAGTAGAACACGCAATTCTCTACGGTGTTGTGGACGCTGGCGCTGTCGTATGCGGGAACGCCTATCTGCATCCCGATCGAGCTTGCAACTACCGTCCCGGTCCAATACATGTAGCCGAGATTTTTGATGGTGCAGTTGTGTAGCCAATTGTGGACGATAGGCGAATTCGACTGGTCGCCCCGCCACCATTGGATAAACGCACCCAAAGTGGGAGTAGCATTGCCGTTAAAGATACAGTTCCGAATCTCGTTGTAGGATGCCCCTTTCGCAAGGGTGCAGGGACGACCGAAGTTTGCCTTTATGCGTGCCGTCGGGTTCTCAACGTCCATGCCATCAACAATGATATAACTTACGCCATAGAGACAAATTCCGAAGTTATACCATTGCGAAGTGTTACTGACGTTGCTTATGACGGGCGTCTCTCCTGGGTAGGCTATGAAAGTGATTTTGGCAGAAGCTGTCCCGGAATTGACCGGGTAGATCATGTCGTCGTAAGTCCCGCCGCGAAGATAAACAGTGTTTCCAGCTGAGGCGTTAGCACACGCCGTTGCCAGCGAGGAACACGCAGTGCCGATTAGAGGTGTCGCACTATAGGCGAGCGGCCACGTTGCTGTTCCGATGGGGCTTACCCAGTAGGCTTTTCCAGACCCAATATTACTAGTCCTGTTAATGCTGGCTGAAGCCGGACCGCTAGCCAAGGTCACACTGTATGCCCCCTGTGCTGCGTATACATGATTAGGGTTCTGACTGTTGCTTTTCACTCCGTCCCCGAAGGCCCTCTGCGACGAGCTCAGGGTATTTTTTGAGGTATCTTTAGACTGCAGATTTTGTCCAACCGCTGGATAAACAGGCTTGTACACAAACGATGCTTGCCGGAGGAGACGGCTCGATAAGAGTTGAACGAAGCTGGTCGGTCCGAATTGCGTTTTCGTGTGTAAGGGTAATAACAAAAAGTAAGCAGCAAAAAAAAACAAACACGAAATAAACCTCGTATGTTTACGCGTATAATTTGAAGATTTTTTCACTTCATAATCCTCTATTAATGGGTTGGGCGTCATGGATATACAAACCCTCATTGACCTGGCCGCTGTCAATGTACCACCTTTAAAGTGAGATTTTCAATGGACCTCATCCCTGAAAACTGTGCCAGCGAAAATGTGAGTTTTGTGGCAAAATTCAGGGAAGGAGGATATCCCGGATGAAGACGTCGAAGTTCACGGAGGAATAGATCGCTTTTGCCCTGAGGCAGGCCAAGAGCGGCACCCGGGTGGCCGAGGTCTGCCGGAAGATGGGCATCTCCGAGCAGACTATTTTCGCTGGAAGAAGAAGTACGACGGGCTGGGGGTTTCGGAGCTCCGTCGGCTACGACAGTTGGAGGAGGAGAACCGCCAGCTGAAGCGGCTGGTGGCGGATCTGACGCTCGACAAGCAGATGCTACAGGATGTGCTGTCAAAAAAATTCTGACTCCAGCCCAGATGAGGGAGCGGGTGATCGGTTTGGAGGAAGCTTATTGGGTGAGCGAACGGCGGGCCGGACGGACGATCACGTTCTGCCGGACCTCAACGATAGTCGATAATTATAGCCGGGAGTGCCTGGCGATCGAGGCCGGCCAGAGCATGACGGGAGCGGAAGTGGCCGCGGTAGTCGAGCGGTTAGTTCTGGAGCGTGGCGCACCGGAACGCATTCAATGTGATAACGGGAGCGAATTTATTTCCCGAAGCCTGGATAAATGGGCCTATGAAAACGGGGTCGTGATGGACTTCTCTAGGTCCGGCAAGCCTATGGATAATGCGATGATCGAGTCGTTCAACGGGACGTTCCGGGACGAGTGTCTGAACGTCAACTGGTTTCTGTCGATGGAGGACGCGCGGGAGAAGATCGAGAAGTGGCGGCGGGACTACAATGAGTTCCGGCCACACAGTTCGATCGGGGACTTGACTCCAAGGCAGTTCGCTGATAAATACGAAGACAGCTTAAGAAGCCAAAAAACTCCATTTATCGCTGGACCGGTTTTCGGGTGAGGCGCCGGGTCTTTGGAATATGCTTTCTGGTTTCATCGTGCCTTTTAAATTTTGTAAAAAGTCTTTTTCTCATATCAACATCCTATATTTGGAGCATCACTGTCCTCTTGTCGGTTGTTTTCTCACTGCCTTACTTGAGTAGTAGGCGGAATGAGGCCAATACTTGATGCATAAATTATTATTTGGATGAATACACGCGTGAGTGTTTATTGACCTGCCCCCTGTCCAGTTTTTGGGGGAAGCTCAGACAGGCAGGTCTTCAATGTACCTTCAGAAGCCCTCTTAACTGTCCAAACAATGGGGTCCACCGTTTTCCAATTCCCTATCAATATTCTTTGTCTTAAATATGTTACCTTGCCAAATATATATTTTATTAGAGAACGGACTGGAATCGGTGTCTTGAAAATGGCACTTTATAGGTAGTAAATTGATGAAGGCGAAATTCTAGTGGCTGAATTGGATGGAACGGTTCCAGCTCGAGCGCAGGATCGAAAAATGCTAGAAAAGTCGAGAAATAGCATGGAGAATCCATATGGGCGGATAATGAAATCCACCTTTGTTATGGGAGGGTCATCGGTTATTACGATCGTACTGGGAATTGTGCGTAACAAGATCCTTGCCCTGATTCTCGGGCCATCTGGCATGGGTTTGACGGGCATCTATCAGTCCATAACTAACTTAATCAGCTCCATTTCTGGGCTGGGAATTGGGGAGAGCGGGGTACGACAGATAGCGGTTGCTTTAGGAACTGATGACCAAACGAAAATCTCGCGCACGATCGTGGCATTAAGACGAACAGCTTTGCTTTCTGGAATATCCGGTTTTTTCCTTTTATTCGTCCTGAGCAAAAAGGCCAGTCTTCTGACTTTTGGCAATTCCGCCCACGAAATTGACCTAGCAATTCTCTCGGTCACTGTTTTTTTCGGAGCAGTATCGGCGGGACAAATAGCGCTTATTCAAGGAATGCAGCGAATCAAGGACCTGGCAAAATTGGGCATCCTAGGTGCATTTTTCGGAACGGTCTTCAGCATTCCGATTATTTATTTGTTCAAAGAGCGAGGCATTGTTTTTTTTCTTCTAATGGTTTCTGCAATGTCCATTATCACTTCGTGGTGGTACAGCAGAAAAATTAGAGTCATTTCTTTGGTCATCAGCTGGCGAGCGTCGTTATTAGAAGCAAAACCCCTCCTGAGTTTAGGCGTAGCTCTGATGTTCGGATCTTTGATAATAACGGCCACTCAATATTTTTTAAGACTTATCGTAGTGCGCTCTCTTGGGTTAGGTGCCGCCGGAATATATCAGGCTTCCTCAATGTTATCTGCAGTATATGTCAGCATACTTTTAAATGCAATGATAACAGACTATTACCCTCGACTTTCTGCACTATCCCATAATGATTCCGAATGCAAATCCCTTGTCAATAGGCAGGTGGAAGTGGGCATGTTGTTTGCTGTTCCTGGCGTTCTCACTACGATGACATTCGCTCCGCTTGCCATCCAGTTATTCTACTCTTCGAAATTTATGGTCGCGATAGAGATCCTCAGATGGCAAATACTTGGTGTTTTCCTGCAAGCAGTTAGTTGGCCCATGGGATTTATTTTTCGTGCAAAGGGTGAGGGTAAGCTGTTCGTCTTGACAGAAGTTCTTCATAACAGCGCATATATATTCTTTTCATGGATAGGCATTAAGTATTTGGGCTTGCCCGGTATTGGCATGGCGTTTTTTGGAATGAACTTGATTTATCTCGCCCTGATTTATTTAATCGTGCGGAGAAAATATGAATTCTCATTTTCCTCGATTAATATCCGTATTCTGCTTATACTTGGCACAGCTCTTGGCATGGTTTTCCTATCTCCTCATTTTCTACATCGCGGCCATTTGTTTGTTAACTTGGGCATAACTTTAGCGACCTGCGTGTTCTCAATAAGAAAAATTATTGACATAGGAGGGACAGGACTCATATTATCTTTTCTGTCACGCTTGAAATCCGGCCTATCAAAATCTGGATGAACATGGGCCCCCAATTCTTTTATAGAATTGCCAAAAAGGCGAATATTCTCGCTCAACCTGAAGCGAAATCCCGGCCTTATCGATTGCGGCAGACCCGACGTTTTGCTCCGTTGATCAATTTGGTTTGCCAATTCCCCCTATGTGGTAAGAATAGGAAAATTCAATTATCCTTAAAACCGTTTTCGCGAACTGAGCCCGAGTTTGAGTTGAATTAATGCCAAAAGTAAGTGTCATCATACCGACATTTAACAGGGAGCGATTTGTAGGGTTGAGTATTGATAGCGTTATGAGCCAAACATACAAAGATATAGAAGTGATCATTGTCGATGATGGTTCGACGGATAATACGCAGCAGGTTCTTGGGACATATGGAAACAAAATTCGTGTCATAAAACAAAATAATTCAGGGAAAAGCCAAGCATTGAATAGGGGGATCGATACAGCTCGGGGCGAGTGGGTCGCTATTCTGGACTCCGATGACGAGTGGATGCCAGGCTATCTTGAGTGGCAAATGAAAAGAGTTGATAGGAATCCTAATGTAATCGCTCATATAACTAACTCCGTTACCATTCAACTTAACGGGGCCAGGGAAGATCATTTCTTCGAGACACGCCTCACTGGAAAATTCGGAGAAAAAGAGTGCATGCTTCTTGAACGTCCGCTTCGTACGATCGTCAATCATCATCCCTGGTTTTGTCAAGCTACCATTATGAAAAGAAATCTTCTTTTGCAAGCTGGCGGATTTGATCGAACTCTTAATATTGCTGAAGATTTGGATATCATTTCAAAAATGGCACTGCGGGGGCCGTTTTCCATCTGCAAAAAACCTTTGGTTTATGTTATTAGACGGAGCGAAGACATACCCAATCTGGTGGCCCAGGCCAAGAAAAACCGTATATATATGTATCAAGCATTTTCCCAGGTCTTTGTGAATCTTCTTGCCAATCCGGATCTAACCCGGGCTGAAAGAATGGCAATCAATAGAGCCCTAAGTCATAGTTGGCGTGCTCTCGGAAATGCTTTTGTTATAGCGAGGCGAAAAACCGAAGCACGACAATATTATATGAAGTCATTTTTCATCTATCCGTCTATTCGTTCTATTATCAAGAGCATCGCCACGGTCTTTCCCGAGAAAATATCGGTTTCCTTGGTTAAAGGCGACGGCCATAGATCGAAAGGGAAAGATACAAGTAAGACATCAGGTTGAACTCTGAATTCTGGATGCTCTTAACGGTTCCTGATTTCGCTACTTTTGATGGCCTTCAAAATAAATGTACCACCTTAAAGAAACGTTTTTCAAGGCTGACGTCCAAGGAACAGCCTGCCCGCTAGCGTACAGTGAAGTTCGCAAATTTACATAGGAGAGTGGCCATCGTAAATTCACTTCGACTGCAATATCGAGAGAAAGGAGACATTTTACTACTATGACCAAGACGCATTATAAGGCACTCTTGGAGAAAGTACTATTGGGATTCCTGACGGCCGATGACCCGGTTCAAGCCGTGCTGGAATGGGCTGTTCATCAGATGATGTTGATTGAGGCAGAGAACAAGGTCGGGGCGGAAAAGGGGAAGCATTCGAAGGACCGGAAGACGCATTTTTCGGGGGTTCGGGTGCGGCTGATGGACACGCGGCTGGGAACGATTTATCTCTACATTCCGAAGCTCCGGAAGGGCGGATATGTGCCCTTTTTCGTGACCGAGAGGAAACGCTCCGAGATGGCCTTGGCCCAAGAAGCCTTCATCAACGGCGTCTCTACGCGTCGGATCGAGCGGCTGGCCCGGGCTCTGGGTGTCGAGAACATCTCGGCTTCTCAGGTCTCGGAGATCAATAAGGAGCTCGAGGGCCAGGTCCAACTGTTCCGGACGCGGCCTCTGGAGGAGGAATATCCGTTCCTGATGATCGACGCCCATTACGACAAGGTCTGTGTCGAAGACCGGGTCATGGCGCTCGCCCTGATGATCTCCCATGGCGTCAACAACATCGGCATCAGGGAGATCCTAGCCGTGGAGCCGATGTTCGACGAATCGGAGGACTCCTGGCGGGCGTTTTTCCAGAAGCTGAAAAAGCGGGGCCTGCGGCGGGTCAATCTCTGCATCTCGGATGCCCATGCCGGCATCAAGGCCGCGGTGAAAAAGGAGCTCCTGGGGGCTTCCTGGCAACGCTGCAAGGTCCACTTCATGCGGAACATCCTGGCCAAGGTCCCGCACAAGGAAAAGCGGTGCTTCGCTGCCCATCTGAAACAGATCTGGCTCCAACCGGATAAAAAGAGTGCCCAACGAGCCACGGCGCAGCCGGTTCAGGACTAGGGCGAGCGTTTTCCCGAGGCCACGCGCTGTCTCGAGGAATGGCTCGAGGGCTCGCTCCAGTTCTACGCTTTTCCCGAGATCGACCCCAAGAAGATCTCCTCGACGAATATGTCCGGGCAGACGATCCGGGAGGTCCGACGCCGCAGCCGCGTGGTTGGGATCTTTCCCCCCATCCCGTCTTGGGTTCGCTTGGATACCTGTTATCTCATGGAGTACTCGGAGGACTGGCCCACCGATCGGAGCCCTATCAAACGGGAGAAGGTCCAGGAAGCGATGGAACGCGGCTGGGCCTTCTTAGCAACTCAGGCAGCAAGCTGAAGAGAGTGTAGAATGGCCCCGAATCTGCGAACTCAACTTGACACGGCCTTCAGGGATGAGGTCCGTGAAAGATGCGAGCTATTTTGAACTTTTGGAGGATATATACGGATTTTGCTTGATAGGCGTGTGTTAAGCAACATCCTCATATCTGAAACTTCCTTTTCTACTGTGACGCCTCGATCCCCTAGGCGAAAGTGCAAGCGTTGCTTTGCAGTATCCTAGATAATGTACCCTTCTTTAACCAAATCAATTCCGAACAAGGTGCATATCTTGCCAAGGTGATCGCAATCCTTAATGAGGTTCTTCATAAATACGTCGAAACCGAACAGGGGAGACAGAAGGAAAAGAAGCGGCAATCCGAGTGTATAACAGATTATCGCTGGGAACGAAATCATTATTCTTCCAGGCCTCTTAATTTGAGATCTATAGGCCATCTTCCCTCTCAGCAGGGCTCTTTTCAGCATGACCGCTTTCTTCATCCGCCCTCGAGACACCCATTCAAAGACCGGCGCCTCGTTAATCCAGACGAAGATATAACCTCGGGCAATTATTCTCTTGAAGAAATCCCGATCTTCCCCTCCACTACCAAACTTGGGGTCGAACCAATCTCTGTTTTCATCAAAAACACCTCTTTTTATCAGACAATTAGCGGTGAGAGTGAGCCTCCAAGGCATAAAATACCCTGTATGATAGGTCGGCCGCTCATAGAATCGGCCATCTCCTACCCATCGAGGTGGAGGAACCTCATACCGGGGCAGAACCGGGCCGAGGACACCGGCTGTTTGGAAGCGAATTAGCGATTTATACATGTTGAGAAGCCATCTCGAATCTGGGACTTCGTCATCGTCAATAAAGGCAACAAAGTCTCCCTGTGAAT
>DASPQB010000019.1:0-14784 GCA_035625205.1 Nitrospirota bacterium
ATCGATGAAGTGGAGAAGGCAGGCAGCCGGGAAATTGAGAATATGACCGACGCATGGAAACGCGTCTTTACCGAAAAGAGCACGTGCGCCACATGCGCAGGTTTCAAGTTGTGCCTGGGCATTATTACCCCGAAAAACGGACAGGCAAAGCGCTGTTCGGCTTTCTTCTCCGAGATGCTTGAAGCACTCGAAGATCTCAGATTGATGAGAGAAAAAGCCCTCGCGGAGCAGAAAACATGGCGACTGTAATATTCAAGCCTACCGAGGCGTGCAACGCCAGGTGTGTTTATTGCGATGTAGTGCACAATGAGTACGCTATCCGGCAGAACATGTCCTATGAACTGCTGGAGCTTTTTTTCCAGCGGATAAACGAATACTTGCTGGAACGGCCGGAGGAGGACATGGTTGTCACCTGGCACGGGGGAGAACCGCTGCTCCTGGGACCTGCATACTTTGACAAAGCCCTTGAGTTTCAGCAAAAGCATTGTGAAAAGACAGCCCACAAGATCAGCCACCAAATACAGAGCAACCTCACCCTCTTCAAGTCTGAATTCACGCCTGTGTTCAAAAAGCTTCGAATAACAAATTTCGGTACAAGCTACGATCCCTTCAGCAATTTACGGGGGATAGGAGAGTCTGTAGATTCCGTCCTGTATAAAAAAAAGTTTATCGAAGGCACAAGTCGCGCGGAGAAAGATGGCTTCGCTTGGGGGATGATTTATGTTGTTACGAAACTTTCCCTCAAAAGGCCGCTCGAAATCTTCTGGCATCTGGTCAATTTAAATCCCTGGGGCTCTGTAATGTTCAACCCCGTTTACATCCGGGACAAGAAACTCTCTCATCTTCAGATAACACCGGAGGAGTTCGCTGATTTTCTTGGCGCGATATTCCCTTCCTGGTGGAAAAACAGACGTCGGCTCCCCACCGTACAGCCTTTCATAGGTCTCGAAGAAAGCATTGTAATGGGCAGCCCTTCGCTTCTGTGCAGCGATGCTGGCGTGTGCACCCGCACACATTTCGGGCTTGATCCAAGCGGAAGGCTTTACCAGTGCGGACGCTCTATGGACTGGGGAATCCTGGATTACGGATCAATAACTGAAAAAAAATTCTCCGATGTCTTGGAGGACCCTCAACGTGTGAAACTTCGGGACAGGAGTCCCCAGCTCGCGGAGACTGAGTGTCAGGAATGCCGATTCTGGGATCTCTGTCACGGGGGTTGTCCGCTCGATGCCTGGCGGACGACGGGCTCATTAATGCGCCGCTCCGGCATGTGTGACGCAAAAAAGATTTTTATCGAGAAATATTTCGAACCGATTGTAAATGGTATGAATCGTGGAATCATTGTGCGCGTTACCACGTCGGATTCCCTGAGATCTGAGCCCGCAAAACCGAGGACGAAAGCGTTCCACGCGAAACAAAACGGCCCCATGTGGATAAACCCGACCGGCGGGATTGCGGAGGCGCTGATACTATCGGGCGTACTTAAGCATGTAATGGAGAAGTTCCCGACGAGAAAATTTAACGTTGTCACCAGGACGGAATGTGATCCTCTGCTTACGGGCCATCCTGCAATTGCTCATATAGGCCATCCGCCGCCGGGAGCCGCGTTCATGAGTATCGATCATAGGTATGAGCCGGACTACGGTGTCAGCGGTCAGCATGCAGATCGGGCATATCAAACATTAGCCCGGATGTTCAGCCTCGAAACGCCTATTGCCGAAAATCTCTGGGTGCCGTTTACAGTGGAGGCAGATCCAGTCCTCGCCGGTTTTTTGCCGTTAAAGAGTCAAAACGTGCTTATCTGTCCATCATCCGATTTCCACGGGAAACAGATGTCGACCCAGAGATGGGAAGAATTGGTTGGACTCTTTTCAGACAGAGACACATTCATTGCTCAGACAGGAAAGTATTCGGATTCACATGTCAGGGGAACTTATAGTCTTCTGGGCCTTCTCAACCCCAAGGAACTCATATCGCTTCTTCCTCTATTCGATGCAGTCATTACTGTGGATAATTTTACCGCACATGCCGCACACCTGTGTGATTTGCCTGCCGTGGTTCTGTGGGGACCTACGGATCACAGGATTTACGGATACCGGGGACAAAGGCATTTTCAAGCTGCGCCGTCATGCCAACGTGCGGATGGTTGCATCGGAATGGGTAGAGGAAGCGATTGTCTGACACCCTGCACCCTCGGTTCCGGCCACTGCCTCGACAGCCTCAGTCTTAAGGACATAAGCTACGCAGTGAAAGACATACTCAAAAGTAAAAGAGGAACAGTCAGGCGGCTTTCCAAAAAAAATTCCGGCATCAACCAGGCTGTATGAAGCCAGCACTGTCCATACTTCTCATATTTCTTCTTGCACAATCCGCTCCGGCAGAATCGTGGGGACCATGGTCGACCAGCCCCGAGGCTCCCGTAGTAAGCCAGCCGGAAGACCTCAATTCGGGGCACCGAGATCATCCTGAACTGATATCCCAAAGCATCTCAGCCACACCGTTTCTCTGGCTTATAACCTTCTATCAGAAAACTATTAATCGAATAATTAACGGCCGTTGTCACATGTATCCCACGTGTTCCCAGTACAGCGTCCAGGCCATCCGCAAGCACGGACCTATCATAGGAATAATGATGACTGCCGACCGTATTATGCATGAGGGAAGTGAACAGGAACTGATCCCCAGCATCAAAGTAGGCAACCACGATAGGTTCTATGACCCGGTGGAGTATAATGACTTCTGGTGGTACCACAAATGAAATCTCTTTTCATTCTGTGGATATGTGGAATACTCTTCTGCTCCAATGCGGCAATTGCCGGGGATATGTCTGTTGATAAAATGATGTCCTTTGCCGATTCCCTTTTCGCACAAGGGGACTACTACAGAGCTATCACGGAATACGAGCGCGTGATTTTTTTCTATCCTGATGATTCCCTCGCTAAAGCAGCGCGATTCCAGATCGCCGAGTCTTATTTCAGGGGAGAAAGATTCGATCAGGCGATAGCGCAGTTCGGCTCTCTTGCTCACGATTACCCCAATGACGAAGTGGGCATTAAATCCCTCTTGAGGGTCGGAGAGGTGTTTTATCAGAAACGCGATTACGAACATGCAACGGAGGCCTTCATTAAATTTATCGGAACCTATCCCAACGATACACGTGATGATGCCGCACGCTTGAAGCTTGGTTGGTCGTATCTCCGGCAAAGAGACTGGACCCAGGCGGAAGAGGAATTTCGCAAGCTGCCCGCAGAATCACCGCTGCACAGCAAGGCTGAGGGGCTTGCAGAGGAGGCAAAACACTATCCCGATATCCCGAAAAAATCACCTGGTTTGGCAGGAGGACTGTCCACAATACTCCCAGGCACGGGCCAGTTGTATATCGGAAAGCCAGGTGACGCACTGATCTCCTTTTTGCTGAATGGCTCTTTTATCTGGGCTACAGCAGAATCCTTCCAACACAACAATAACGCAACCGGAGGTATCCTGCTCTTTTTTGAGGCGGGGTGGTATCTGGGGAATATCTACAACGCTGTGAATGGCGCTTACAAATATAACGACCGATTAGAACAAAGGTTCATGGACAACCTTCATAACCGGTTTGACTTCTCCTACTACTATGATGGACATGGAAGAAATATGATGGCGTTCAATTTAAAGTTTTGACCGGACACCCCTATTGCTGATAATTTCAGGCCTATCCGAAAAAAGGAAAAGGGTAAATACGGCAGGATTCCGTAAAGGGCTGAAGAAGGATGCAAATATGACTCCGAAATTTTTATCCACGATCGGGAAGGCGCAGTAAATCGGAAGATACAATTGAAAAAAGTCTACGATTATACTTTGCCCCGCAAAGCGCTGTATAAAGTGGCAATTTTTGTCGGCGTTCTTGCAGGCGTGGTGAACACGTACCTCGAAATCGACTTCACCCTGAGGCCCATGCTCTTCGTCTGTCTCCTGTCTGCGATTGTTATCGTCGTCTCTTTCCATGAAGCCGTTCACGGATTAATCGCCACCCTTCTTGGGCACAAACCCTTGTTCGGTTTCAAACCTCCCCTTGTTTATATAACGTTTACCGGCAAAATCCCGCGAAACCATTTTATCCTTGTGGCACTTGCACCCCTGGTGCTGCTGGATGTACTGTTCGGATATCTGTATATACGCGGTTTGTTCAAGCTTTTTTTCGACTTCTGCCTGATCATCAATACGATAGGCGCTCTTGGAGACGTCTGGATCGTATTGATGCTGCTGAATGCAGAAAAAGCGTCATTGATCCAGGACACGAAAAACGGTTTTGAGGTCTGGGTGGCCGATGAAATATGAAGCCACAGAGGCGTGGACATGAGTGACGACAACGTCCTACCTGGAATTCTATCGATGGAATTTCATATCAGGTTCTTTCCCGGACTGCTACGGGACCGCCTCAGACCAAGGAAAAAAGAGAGGCATGTATTTGTGTTTGACGTTTTTACCAAGGGCGTGATAGGCCTGATTGTCTGTCTGCTTCTCGCAGCATGGGGAGTGCCATTGGTCTTGTCGCATAGATTGAATTTCGGGTGGGTGGAAATCATACTCGGAATAGTGGGACTTGCAGCGCTCGTTTTATCGAGCGTTAACAGCCAGCAGGGCTCACGGTCGAGCTATCATAATTTTCTGTCCGGGATTTTTTATTTTGTGTTTCACCGGGTCTCTGAAGCAGCCTTTTATACTGAAACGCGTATCATTCAGCCTGGGCCATGGTCTTCGCGACCGCGGCGGGACTCTTCGCGGGTTATGTGCTCGGGACCTTGACCGGGCTCCGGATGCAATACCTCGGCTGGATCGATCTAATCATAAACATGGCCACCGGTTTTGGTACGATCATAATACTCGGCACATATGTCGTCATGGTATTCGTGCTGAGACGAGACAGGAAATAATGTCTTCTTCTGGAATGATCTAGGAAAGAAGGTAACTGATAATGGGCTGCCTATTTGTTATCGTCCTGAGCTGTTTGTCAGCAGTCATAATACACATCGCCGGTTATGCGCTCTGGGTCATGGTCGTCTTGGGCGTACTCTGGTTGGCAGCGATAGTGGTCTCTGCCGTAGGCGGGCATCGCGGCTTCGGAAACCATGGCAATACCGATCTCATGATCGTGATTGCAGGCGTGGCTATTATGGCAGCGATAATCGTTCCTCATTATCATGATCAACAAACTTGTGTTCAGGCGAAAACAGCCCTGACAAAACTTGCAGACGCAGAAAATGAATACTTTTCCGGGCATAAAACCTTTACCACTGAACTCCAGATATTGAACCTCGCACAGAACCCGGAGGTTCATATTATGATTCTCAAGGCAGATGAACAGTCATTTATCGCTACTGCATCACATAGGTTATGCAATAAACCTGAGAATGGGACACCTCAAGTGTTTATGTGGGATTCTGCCAAAGGTGGGCTGCAATGACTAGAAGTTCGAGAAAATAAAACTAATAAATTCCGGTGGTATCATTCAGCATCGGGTACTGCGTATACTGATCATCCCTAGCCGGTCAGTCTTCGGAATTGATACTGTCAGGCTGTGGGAAGTGGCTGCGGAGAGAGATGCAAGGACGTTCCACGGGCATTTATTACAAATTGTATCCGTGGCCTTCAGCCCTGATCGCAGTACGCGGTGGATAAAATGAAGGTTGCCATTCTATGATTGAATCCTTACCCGCAGACACCTGCCCACGATGCGGCGGTGATCTGCACCAGACAGACAAGAATACCTTCACCGGCGAGGTGTGGCGCGAGTACACGTGCCGTACCTGCGGGCACATCCTGGATGTCAATGAAGGCAAAGCCCTTTGGCAGATCCTGCACGATGAGGCGGAATCACAGAGGAAAACAAAAGAAAAGCTTCCATGGTATTTCCGAAAATCCTTCATTGTCATCGCGATCTGTACTGTAGGGCCCCTAGCGCTGCCACTGATCTGGTGGCGTCCAAAGACGACTCTCGCATGGAAGATCGGACTCACCCTAGGAATCGTTTTTCTCAGTTGGATATTATTCCACGCCACGATGGAATCCACTCATATAGTCGAGGAGTTTTATAAGCTGCTTGAAGGACAATGAATTATTCGTACCTTGCGGCCATTACTTGCATAGGTAAAACCCAGCTGACACAGCTGAATCCCATGGTTTACACGGTAATCAAATTTGACACTCTTGCAAGTTACAAATAGGACGTGAGCTAAACTGCATAGTTGGAGGCATGTGGCATGATAATGAATATTGGCTTTCATGGCCGCAGTCGCCTATATAACAATACCGGGACTCTTTAAAAAGGGGTGATACCATCAAAGAGCAAAAACGGACAAAAACGTTCAGCCGCTTTGGAAAGATGTCGATTTCAAAAAACTAGTTGATTGACATGAGATAGCTCTATTTATCCGATGGATAGTGATTTATTAGAAGAAACGACGGTTAGGCAAAGGCAGCTAAGCGCCAGGATTTTGAGCAGAATGATGAATGCTGGTTGAAAATTATAGTGCAATAATCATCCTGAAGATTTGAAAAGCCAAACCCTTGTGACGCTGTGGCTTTCAACCGGAATTAGTTAACTGACGATCCCCGAACGCACGTAACATGAATCAGACAAATATTGAGAAACGGAAAAAATGAATCTCAGAAAAAATCAAATGGGATACATGTATGAGGTCCCGCTTATAGTCGCGGCAGCCGCAATTTTTTTAATTACGGTATTGCCCAAACTGTTGAAATACGCAGTATTCGGGAAAATTATTCTGGTCACCGGTGCATTAATTATTACAGCGGGATTGTATTACATGATTGTTACCCCTGGATGGCAACCGTCTAAGACGAAACGCTTGCGATGGCCTTATAATCTTATCGTTTTCGTCATCATTGCATTTATTATTGCATTTGCAGTTATCGCAGTGCTTATGAAATAACCTCGGGGAAATGCTATATTCTGGATGAATTAGAGGATTTATGCTGAGAAATATTGTCTCGAGAACATCCTGAAACACACGAGTTAGCATTCCCTAAATCTAGTTCACATTTCACTCCGAAATTATTAGTGTGTAACATATAAATCCCCAATCCGTACCATACGACCTTATTGACATCTACTTACATCAGGCATATATTTTTGAAGATATTGTAAGTGGCATAATCATTGCTAAACTCGCTTGGCAGAGTCACACGAACCTATATGGCTAAATATGTCAGTTGGGCGCTTGACAAAGCTATATTCTGCTATACTCACCTACAACAGGGAGGGCTTCGCGTCTCTGACCCGAAGGCGCTCGATGCCTCGATCGCTTTTGTCAGAGATGTATCGAAGATCTGACATTGGGGTGTCGGCGGTGTTGAGGATGCAGTTAATAATCTGGACCGCCTCCGTGAGACAGAGGCATTCGTCCGAAAGTCCTTTGAGAGTACGACTATGAAGTGACCTCAACTGACTAGCGAACAACGCTCACATGTGAATTTCCAATGGGATTCTGCAGAAGTTAATCCGGGCCAATCCTGCTCTGTGTAGGACGAGGAGGACACCATGAAAAAGCTGAATTGCTGGGAATACATGAAATGCGAACGACAGCCCGGAGGTGAGAAGGTGGGGGAGCTCGGAATCTGCCCGGTAACATTAAACGAAGACCTAGACGGCGCCCATGGGGGGATTGGAGCGGGGAGAGCATGCTGGGCGGTGGTGGGCACGTTCTGCGGCGGCACGGTCCAGGGTACGTACGCGCAAAAGCTGAAGGACTGCACGAAGTGCGATTTCATGACCCTTGTCAAGCGGGAGGAATCACTGAACCCCCTCGGCTTTTCTACCACTCGAAGCGATATCGAAAAAAAACACAAGAAGAAAAAGCGGAACACCTCTTCGGAATAGGCCGCTATTCTGTACAATAAAGTCATCAAATAGACAAGGACGGTCATAACAGGTGGCTTCAACTTTACGAAGGCCGCGGTTGGGCAGAACTCGAGTGATGCACTTCGTTACTCAGTGTATCCTATGTAATACAAACGAAAGCAAGTTTCCGACCTTACACGAAGGCAGCGAGATAGTCCAATATGTCAAAGTGAAAGGGTAGGCATTGATTGGAAAGGAATTAAATAGCTTGAATTCATATCTAGCTATCATTCAACCCGGACCGGCCGATAAAGCCCGGCCAGCCGGTTAATTCAAACGTTATACAGAATTCAACCAGAATTTCGCTACCTTCTCAAATTAGCTCGAATGCAGTCTAGACTAGGTAGAGTTAGCAATTTTTAAAAAGCGAAACTTTCATTGATTCCTTCCTTAACTATTAATATTGTTATTGTTTAGATTTATCACCTTCAACTACAAGTTCACACACTCCTCATAACCTAAATGAGTGCAGATTTCTAAAAATACGCGTTTAATGTTATGGCTCTTCCGGGTTTCCTAGGGGTCGAATTTAGGTCCGGAAAGCGGTTTTAACCTTTACTGGTGCGGTTAGTCTTAGCTTATCGTTCTTTGAAAACTTCACACGTTTCGGTGCAGGGAGTTTGGTCCTGTCTCATGAAGAAGACCACCCTCCGCTCACTTTACAGCTTTTCGGGTTTCCAAGCCCTTTACGTTAAAGGAGGTTCCGGATGACCTCGGTGCCCGCAACCTCATTTTCGACGTCGACAAAAAAACGATTTGCTCCTGCGGTCACTCACAAAAGGGCTTCTACAATCGGATCATTCATCAAGTCAGAGACCTCGATTCCGGCGGCATCCGGATTTATCTTGAGTTCGAGTATCGCCGGGTGCGCTGTAAGAGGTGGCGACGGTGAAGTGCGGAACTCTTGCATGGCTGGCATCATCAAAACGTTTCACGGAGCAGTTTGAGCAAGCAATCGGTCGCCAGTGCCGTGAGATGTCCATTGCCCGTCTGGCTGAGATGAATCGTCTGAGCTGGGACCAGGTTCGCCGCATCGAAAAGAACTACATGCGTGCGATCCTGGCCAAACATCCGTTGTCCGAGAATCTTCGGGCCATCGGCGTAGACGAAATATCCATTTCCAGGGGCCTTACCTACGCAATCGTTGTCGCCGATCTTGACGAGCAACGCCTGATCTGGCTTGGGGGCGAAGGCCGCCGGTAAGAAAATATTGACCTCTTTTTCAAATAAATCGGGCAGGAGAGAGCGAAAAAGATTCAGCTAGCTGCCATGGACATGTGGAAAGCCTTTAAAAACTCCACCATGAGCCACGCACCATCCGCCCATTTTGTCTTCGATAAGTTCCATGTGCTTAATCATCTCTCGATGGCCATGGACGAAGTCAGACGACGCGAGTGCAAACGTGTCAATGAGAAAGAACGACGGTTCATCAAGGGCCAGCGCTATACGCTGCTTTCTACCCGTGACAACTTGGACCTGGATGGGAGACGGTCCTTGAAACTATTGCTTAAGGCCAACAGCCGCATCCACCAAGCCTATCTTCTCAAAGAGTCTTTCGGTCAGCTCTGGTCATACAACAATCCGACCCGGGCGCGGAAGTTCTTCGAGAACTGCAAAGAGCGGCTCCGCTGGAGCCGCTCGGAACCGTTTCAGAAATTAGCTGCAATGATCGAACGTCACTGGATGGCATCACCAGTTACTGTAATCCCGAACACAGTATTCCTCGGTTTCATGGAGGGACTAAACAACAAGATCCGGGTGATTCAGCGTCGGGCCTATGGCATCAGGGATAGAAAGTATCTTCGACTCAAGGTACTTACATCCTTTCTCCCAGATGCTAAAAATGACCCACACTAAAGCCAGAAGACCCGAATTTACTAATACATTTTCTTAGTTTCGCAAAATATTAGACAGCAGAATTCGAATATATCGTGCATTTTATTTCTGTTTATGAACAGCCTATCACGATAATGCCAAACCCTTCGCTTAATTCCTCGATATCAGACTGGAGGATAGATCATCGATGCCGCTCGATAGGAAAAACAGCGGCTGTGCTTTTCGCAAGGTAAGTGAGCTCCGAAATATTCCCTCTCAGAACTTCATTAAACAATTATTTTTTGCTCTCCAAACGTTGTGTTTTGCATATATTTAAAAACCAACCTGAGATATTGCATTTATGCAATAAGAAATGATCTATGTTTCCCTGTAAAATCAACATGCTGTCTTATGGCATGGTTAATGCAAATAATGAGTTAAAGAGAGGGTAATCAAATCATGAAGACTGCCATGACGATACAAGGTATTTATGCCGGCGCAGGTGCAGTATCAATTTTTTGCACTATTCGGATTTTTGCCGGGATGCCTGTTCGGCGGCTTTGGCGGTAGCAGGATCGCCGGATAGTATTTCGGACTGCCTCTCGATCCGGGGTTGCTCTTGCGAGTGATCATCCTGTTATCCATGCTCGCGGGCGTGCTTATCTCGGCGACTATAACCGTTATTGCATAGTCCGCGCTCGGATGGCTTGCTGGATCGTTTCTGAGAAATTTCGTGCATGATAAAACCTTACTGTTGATACTGTAGGCAGGCAATACCGGATAAAAAGGGAGGGGCCTTCTATGAGCAAGAAGTTAGTCGTTTTCATGCTGGGCTTTATTGTAGTAGTCGGGGTTTTTTACCTTTACGAAACGAGAATCGCATTCCAGGATCCAAAGAATTGCACCGCTTGTCACTTTGTCGTTCCCTATTATCAGAAGTGGGCGACGTCGACGCATAAGAGCGTGCCCTGCTTGAAATGCCACGTATATTCAACCGAGCGCGCGCTTGCAGCTCAGTTCCTATTTCTGGCCGGCTCCTATAACCCGCGTCCACTTACAAACGTCCCGGACAAGAATTGCCTTCAGTCTGGCTGCCATGATAAAAGGTTGGTCACATCAAAGGTGACGTTTACAAAAAGAGGTATCACGTTTGATCATAATCCGCACTTTAATGAAATGAAGCGCGGTATCAACCTGCATTGTAGAAGCTGTCACTCTGACATCGTACAGGGAGAACACCTTAAGGTTTCTATGAACGTCTGCTATCTTTGCCACTTCAAAGGCGTTCCTCATAATCAGGCCCAGACCGGGTGTCCTTCATGTCATTCCGCTCCTGCGAAGCCGATTGTCTATAAAGGCAAGAGCTTCTCGCACGAGGTGGCTTTGAAGGCGGGTTACAAATGCAACAAGTGCCATATAGAAATTACGAAAGGCGACGGAGTCACACCTCGTGACAAATGCTACTTCTGCCATGTAGATAGGACAGAAAAGTATTCTGATGTCAAGTTGATTCACGATAAACATGTTACCCAGAAACAGATTGATTGCTTGTATTGCCATACAAAGATAGAGCATGGCAAAATTAAAATGGCAGAGAAAATGCCAATTTAGCTATGTCCGTAAGATGTTAGAAAGCGACGCATGCCAAAATTGGTCATCTATTCCGCCAATGGTGGCTGCTTAATTAGCTATGCTACAATCGCAAAGTAAATCATTGGATACCGCTGAGACATAGATGCAGGCTGTCTTGATAATCTATTATTACGGAGGAGCGTGATCTTATCATGGAACACATGAACCTATTGATCAGTCTGATTGTCAGTGTTCTCACAATCGTGGGCTTTATTTCGGGTTTTTTCAAATGGGGATGGGAAGCGATACGCGGAACGATCGAAGGTGGCGAGCATGAAATTCACATTCCCACCAAAACAATCTCGATCGTAGCAAACCCATCCCCAAACTCCACGCATTGGCATCTGGGTGGAATTGCAAGTCAGCCTCAAATGCAGGTAGTCGGCCACTTTCTGGTAACAAATATAACTCATCTCAATGTTATTGTGCCAGTCGTAAAGTTGCGAAAGCCGCATGTTCTCGGGTTTGTCACGGTGAAGGCGGTCAACTCAGACGCCCATGGCCAGTTTCACATACCGCCGGGTCATACGACTGACCTTATGTTCCTCTTGTGGATAACACCGCCCGTGAAGAATCCAGGAGAGACCCTGAAAGTGGACGTCGCGTTGGTTGATCAATTCGACAACAAGCACTGGCTGAAGAATGTGGAATTTTATTATCAATGACGGGGGTCAATTAGAATGAATCAGGAAGAGCTATTCGGAGAAGTGGAGGCTACGAACGGGGGGCGATGGCACTATTATTCTTTCCCAATGAATCACCGATAAATTTGACTCCCGGTGAGCCTAAGCGTTCACGTTCATATGTAAGATACAGCTGAATATGCGAGCATTGCGGCATTTCAGGCATGACTCAAGAGCTGGCAATGCTTAATACATCGGTCTTAAGGAGGAGCGAACAAAATGGAGAATAACATAGATAATATTTATGATGAAATTGCAAAAGTTGCACATGAACTCTATGAAAAGAGTGGAAGGGTCCATGGACGAGACGTGCAAAATTGGCTTGAGGCGGAGAGAATTGTGTTGGCCCGGTATGAGAAGGATACTAAGAAAAAGAAACCGATAAAATCATCAAAGGCACTGACCAAGAAAGGGAAGTGAAAAAGAGAACGTGATGTAAGAATCCGTAGGTTATTAATCTATGGAAAACAATCAATGTGCAGATGAAGTCTGCATATGACAAGGCATCGGGATTGTATGCAGTATCTTACTGTAGCTCACAACAGTTTCATTTTATTGAAACCTTCTTGCTTTTATGTTAAAAGTCAAGTCTGGTAAAAGACTGGACGGACTGGCCGATAGATTTGTCCCGGTTTTAGTTTTTTTGAGTTAATGGTCATTAAAAGTGAACCGGTCGAGGGGTATTCCTCGCTGCATTGATCGTTTGTGAGATTTTTGTTTTTTTGGGACAGAAATCGGTTCTCACAAATACCCAGGATTGATTTTACCAGGGCAGTCCCTATCCTGATACCCCCCCAGGAATACCCTTTCTCAGGATTTGCACGCAGAACGGGCAAATCTTTAAAACCACGCTTTTATCAGAAGACATGCCTACCTCAGAAAGGCAGCTGCATTTCCTCGATTATATATTTATCTATTAAAGTTGTGGGTCCGCAGTCTGTATTTGTGCGGACACGCTTTATGAGCCGGTCGTAGAATGAAGAAGCGGTACCCACGGTGAATCAGATTTTAAGATCGAGCCGTTCTAAGGTGATCCCGTTTCTTATTGTATGACCGCAGACACATACTCCTGCTGATTCTTCAGGACGTATCTGATGCGGTTCAATAGCTTTCTGGCGATGGGAACGATGGCTCTTGTTTTTTTTCATTTTTTTAGAGAAACGTTCAAAGGTCATCAACAACGCTGGGACTTTCTGTACTCCAATCCACGCGCTTTCAATAATCAAATGCCGAAGTATTCTATTGCGTCGGTCGGTATTGCCTGTTGTAGTATCCTTCTCGCCGCTTGAGTCCATGTCGGGAATGAAACCGATATAGATCGCAAGTTTGTCAAGTGATCCAAACTGATCGAGAGTACACAGCTCCGTGAGAAATGTCATGGCGGTGAGTGAGCTGATCCCCGTTACGCTTTTTAATAACTTCGCATTTGCCCGATATTCATCAGTTCGAGTTCGCGCGCGAATGTTCCGCTTCAATTCGACAATGATCCCACGCATATGGTGTAATATATGGAGATGCACCTTAAAGGCGACATTGCCACTGGCCTTTTCCATGCGGATATCCTCAAGCCATTTAATAATCTTGCCTGACCAGTTACGGTTCACGATGTCAGTTGGTAGATGAATGGCATAAAAAGCGAGCATGGACTTGATCTGGTTCTTGCAACGGGTCTGCTTCTTGACCATGTTCCTTCGGGTTCTGAGCAAACTGCGATCTTCGATTTTTATCCGAGTGGAAACATAGAGTCCTTCAATTTCGCCGTTTCTAAGGCTGCGGGGAAGTTTGCGGCAATCTACTGGATCTCTTTTTTCTTTCCGTTTTTTGTCTTTTGTCGGGACGTCAGCAGGATTTACGACTATGCATTCGATATCTTTTCTCGTACTGGTCGTGGATCCAGAATCTGTAGTAGCCAGCTTCGTAACCGGCGTAATAGATTGCACCAGGGAAATTCCGCTTCAAGGAATTGGCAAGAACCGACGGATCCGGTGGCTGTGAAAAGGTCTTATGTTCAAACTGATGAGTCAAGATGCATACACTCCAACTTTTCTTATGAACATCAATATCGACATAAATGTGTTGACCGCTGAAATCGAGTTTGATAATGTTAATCATGGCAAGTCTCCTTTCGGTGTATTTGCGTCTTCTTAACGAAAATATACCTTAAGTCAGACTTGCCTTTTAATCATCTGGTCTGAAGTGGGTTGGGCGTTGGGGGACGGTGAGGAACATGGCGACGATTCCGCATGGGACGGCGTTGAAGCCGCCGCGCTCTACGACCTGCTCGAGCGGGAGGTGATCCCGGAGTGTTATTTCCGAGACAAGAGCGGCATTCCCTCTGCATGGGTCAAGTGGATGTGGGAAAGCATGGCGCGGTTGACATCGCTCTTCTCCGCCAACCGCTCGGGATGCGAATACACCGACCATCTCTACCTTGCGGCTGCGATATCCTATCGCAAATGAGCTAAAAATAAAGGGGCTGAGGGTAGACACGTGGTCGATTGGCGGCATACAGCGACGCAAAAATGGGGCACACTCCGCTTTGGTGAAATGAAGATCGAGACCGGTGGGAAGAAGCATGTATTCGAGGTTCAGGTCTTTCACAACGGTCTAGACTCAAAGGCTGAACGAGTAGAACTTTACGCCGATGGCATCACCGGCGGGGCTCCGGCGCGGCAGGAGATGAAGCTAATCTGGCAACCAACTACTGCAGATGGCGGTTTCTTGTATCATGCTCAGGTGCCTGCGAACCGC
>DASPQB010000020.1:0-12179 GCA_035625205.1 Nitrospirota bacterium
CCGCTCCGGTGACCACCAAAGTCAGATTACCGGGGATTATTGCTTTTTCGCGTCTTTTGCCGAGGATCAAGGCACCGACAAGCGCCGCGATACCGGCATTGATATGCACGACAGTCCCACCCGCAAAATCCAGCGCCCCGAGTTTGGCCAAGAATCCATTACCCCACACCCAGTGTGCGATAGGGAGGTAAACCACGGTCATCCATAGCACAGAAAAAATAATCCAGGCAGAGAATTTCATCCGTTCGATGTATGCACCGCTTGCCAATGCAACGGTGATCGCTGCAAAGGTCAGCTGGTATACGATGAAAATATACTCAGGTATCGTTTTGGCGAGGTCCGCTATACTGTTCGGGCCCACGCCCCGTAACAAGAGCTTCGAAGCACTGCCGATGATGCCCCGGACATCGTCACCGAACGCAAAGGTATACCCGTAAATTACCCAGAGCACGCTTACGAGGCAAAACGTGACAAAGGTCATGGCCATCGTGTTGAGCGCATCCTTCGTCTTTGCCAATCCGCCATAGAAGAGCGCCAAGCCGGGTACGGACATCAGCATGACCAATGCAGTCGCCACGATCATCCAGGCTGTGTCCCCCGTATCGATTTTCGGTGCAGGAGCAGGTGACGGAACTGCGGCTGCCGGCGCAGGTACCGCTTCTTCTGCCATAACGAGAGCCGGTGTGCAAAATGCCGCAAGCACCAAAAATACCGCAACTACCAATAATGATTTCATCAATACTGCTTTCATGATACGTTCCTCCTTGTATGATGATCCATGTTTAATTATTTTGCAGATGATATAAAGCAAGGCATATGCCAAAAAATGAATCTGCTTTCATCCAGAAAAAGACTATGATATTAAAAGGAAATTTTCATTATGTCTAATCGGCGTGCATTTGCCGATGTATTAATCAGAGATACAATTTTAAGCAGATGACTAAATGATGAGCATTACCATACTGCCATACTGTGCGATTTTATCCTTAGCGCATCTGCCAAATTCACATTAGCATATGAATGTATGCGGCAGTTCGTGCTATACTTACTCTGACGGCTCGTTGAAAAAAAAATGTGCGAACCACATGGTCTAGGAATAGTGCCTCATCGTTTCGTAGTTATGCCTGAGCGAAAAAAATACCACCCAGGTAATTGCCGTGTATGGAACTCAACGTGAAGCTATCACGACTTCCTTTCCGGTGATTACTCTTGTGTCGGGACTTACAACGGAGCTCACCAATGACTAAGGCCAGACGGATTCAAAAAGTCATCAAAGGCAAACCTACACTCGAAGGTGCCGGGGTGCATCTCAAGCGAGTATTTGGATACAGCGAAGTACCGATGTTTGATCCATTCCTGCTGCTCGACGATTTCCGAAATACCGACCCTTATCGTTATATCAAGGGATTTCCCTGGCATCCTCATCGCGGCATCGAAACGATCACCTATGTTTTAAAGGGCTATGTAGAGCACGGGGACAGTATGGGAAACAAAGGCGTCATCTCCTCAGGCGATACGCAGTGGATGACCGCTGGCAGCGGGATCATCCACCAGGAAATGCCCATAGGAGATGACGACGGCATCATGGACGGATTCCAGCTCTGGACTAATCTGCCAAAAACCCATAAGATGATGGAGCCACGTTACCGTGATATAAAAAGTGCCCAAGTCCCGGAAGTTAAGTTCAAGAGCGGTGCGACAGTCAAAGTCATCTGCGGAATAGTGGAGGGAAAGCAGGGGCCGGTCAAAGACATTGTCAGCGACCCGCAGTACCTCGACGTAACGCTGCCGGCGCTATCAGAATTCGTCCATAAAACACCTCGCAAACACACGGTCTTCGCTTACGTTATCCGGGGTAAAGGCGTCTTCTGCAACGAGCGTAATCCATTTGCCTACGATATCGAAGGCGTCAACTATTTCGATATGGAACGAGATTACTACATTCACGAGGGGATGGCAGTCCTTTTCGATGATGGCGACCACGTAACGGTCTCGAGCCAGGGCGAACCTCTTCGATTCCTGCTGATTTCCGGAAAACCCATCAGTGAGCCAGTAGCATGGTACGGGCCGATCGTGATGAATACGGAAGATGAACTGCGGATTGCTTTCGAGGAGTATCGGAACGGAACTTTCATCAAGGGTGGTGCCAGAATATGATTTTTGTCGTGGTTCGCAAAGAAATATCAAAAATGCAGACTCTTCCAATTCTCCGGCAGAGACAAAACCAGAACTACAGACGAACCAGCCGTTCCAGCTCACCAGGACGGCTCGTTGTTCGTAAGGTCGGGCCCGGAGAACTTCAACACGATGACTGCAAGCTGCGGATTGGGGGGATATTGTGCGTTCGATAGACCACATTCTGCATCATTTGGCCAACGCGAGGGGCATGAGTTTATCGAAGACCTGCAGGGCGTTAGGCGTTCATTCTTCAAGCTAGGCTGTCGCAAACCCCTGAGTTCCTCCGACTCCCGTTCAGTAAAAATCTCCACAACAAGAGGGGAAGCGGAACACTTTCTGGTAACGAGAAGCGGCCAATTTTTATTTAGGGCAAGGGAGGATAGATCCGGTCAGCAGAAACCACTACGTCGTGGACGTCTTGCCGGAGCGCTTTGTGGGCAACAATATTGAGACCTTACAATCACTAAACGATGACAGAGATTGCAGGTAGGCGTGATCATGAATTCTTGCTCAAAAGCTGAACGTTTAAGGCGAAGTTGTTATGAAATTACAAATATTACGGCGTGAACTCTTCTGAAGAGTCGTTGGGTGGATGCAGCACAATAAACTCTGTCATGGATTTTGAAACCATGACACGGCGCGTTCCCCTCCTCGTGAAAATCTTGGCTTACTTTTTCTCTTTGTGATACTCCACGGTGACTTCATAAGCAATGCTGGCATGACCAAGTCGGAGGCTATCACTTTTACCGTTGCAGACGATCTTGCCCGAAACCGACTTTTTACGGCTTTTCACCAGACCGTTGACCACCGACGTCAGATCGAAACCACCATTCGTGCATTCATCCCGCATGCAATCCATGCGAAAACACGCATAATCAGTAGGAAGGAAGTGTACCGTGCGCTTCATGAGAACAGGGTCGGACGTTCTTTGAAGATAGGTCATGCGAAGAATGATACTCGATACAGTGGGCATGCGATCAGATACCAGGCCCGCGGCCAACATGGCGGTCTTCTTCAACTCCTGTTTTTCCATGTAATTTTGTTTATTCGTCACGATACCCTTTTTAGAACCATAAGTATTAAGTATTGTTTAAAAAACAAAAATCTTGTTTATATAATCACACGTTAAGGCTCTAAAGTCAATATTTGATTATAATACTGAAATAATATGCATATAAGTATGCGAAAACATTCATAATATTGCACAATTACCGAATTATTTAGACTATTGACACACATTCGGTATGTACTGCAAACCATATCAGCCATCACTCACCGTATTTGATTTAAGCCTTGTTCTTTCGAATGGGTGGGGTAAGCTTTTTTATAACCCGCTCGGGAATACCTCGTTCATGGCAGGATGAATGTCAAATATAGTCTTCCCTTCTCACGACTCCAATAATCTTCTCTCCTCGCAGAAACCGCATCACATTTTCCATGGCCAGGCGAGTGCTTTCTTCGTTTATTCCTGAAACGAGAGCCGAATTGTGCGGCGAACCAATCACATTAGGCAGTGAAAGAAAAGGAAAATCCGTTTTGAACTCGCCATACGTGAACGGTTCGATCCACCAAGCATCGATGCCAGCCTTGAAATCAGGATGGCTGATCAGGTGATAATACAGTGCAGCCTCGTTGATAATATTAGCCCGTGCGACGTTGATGAGGATGGAGTCGTTCTTCATCCATTCCAGTTCACGCTTTCCGATTAAACCCCGTGTCGCTTTCGTAAGGGGAATCGATATGACCACAACGTCCGCCTCGGTAAGAATATAGCGCAGGTTCTCCAAGGTGCCGATGAAATCTACCTGCTCGTCGGTCCTGCCACTCGTGTTCAGAGCAAAAATCCTCATTCCAAGACCACGCATCAAACGGGCCGCGGCGCGGCCTATGCCGCCGAAACCGATGATGCCGCAAGCCAAACCGCGCACCCTGCGATTCAGCAAAGACTGGTTGAAGTTCCCCTGGCCCAGGTTCTGATGCTCGCGCACAAGGTTTTTGGACAACGCGAGAATCAAAGCGAGAATGTGCTCAGCCATGGGTTCGGCATAGGCCCCCACATTACTGGCGATTGTGATGTTCGCGGGGAGTTCTTTATAGGGAATATGGTCGGCGCCCGCGGATAGAAGCTGGACCAGCCTCACGTTTTGCAGCAGACTGAGTTCGCTCGGCCCAACTTCCTTCGGCAGATTCCAGGTGAAGAGCACTTCGGCACTGACAAGCGTCTGCTCGCGCAAACCCGTTGACATATCGCTGAGAAAAGACAGTTTCACTCTCTCGCCGGTGATATTTTTCAGGAGCTCTCGCCGCTCCTCCCGGACTTTGTAGGTAACAACAATATGGTGACTGTCCATTTAGCAACCCATCGTGCTCATACTTAAGTTCTTTGTCCTTTTTAGGCTCTCTTTATAACGTAGCACAGGCCCGCCAGATGTCAACTAATTGGCGTGCGACATATTAGGACTAGCCAGGAGAAGAAGGGCCTGTCCGTGATGTAGAATTTTGCTCGAGCACCTCGTGTTAGCGGAATTCACGCTAAAGCGCCGTCTTGACCTGCCACGGCAAAAGAGAATGCACCTGTGTGTTCTCAGACGAGATCCTTTTTCGCGCGGTTAGTCTCCCGCCTCCATGACGCTGAACCTTTCACGAGGACGGAGACAACTTGCTTTTTGAAGAAAATGGCGTCGCAGGGGCATTGTTACCGGCGCCGCACTGACCGATGCAATGATTTTCCCCCAGCGGGAGCTGGGGGTTTCTTAAATCACAACGTCAATTACAGTTGCCCTTTGTCTTCTTTTTCTTGGTAATCCACATAGGCGAGAATTTCCTTTTTTGTTTAAGCCTATACACGATACGCAATAGCCTCGTGACCAGATGCCCTCTTTTCCGGCATATGTGTTATGCAGAAAAGGAAATTTCGCCTTCAGTATTCTCGCCGATTGCGACCTGATAAACTGAACGACATCGGCAACTGCAATTCCCGGCGGTATCACGATCACTATCTGAACATGGTCAACCTGAACACTGAGGTTTATTACCTCGATATCGGGATCAAGTCCTGGGATATGCGCAGGCGTCTTTCCCGCATCCTCCTTAACACCTTTTACAAAGATTTTTCTCCGATATCTCGGTCTCCAGACGAAATGATATTCCGTCTTATAGATGGCATGTGTACTTTTACGATATCGCGTGCCCTATCTTATCAAATACTCCCTCGTCTGGATAGCCACTACATCACTAGACGGGAGTCTGGTGTTTTATGCGGCTCATTAAGTTGATAATCGCAATCCGTGCTGGATGTGCCGACATGGTGTTCAGCACGGGCCCCCCTCAGCAGTTCCTTTGAACCTTTGTTGATCAACGATGGCATAAGTTCAGCCGCCAACCTAGTGCAAATTGGAGAAGTCCATTATAATAAAAGGAATTCCTTTGTAAAAGTAATGCGAACGTACGCGTACGGAGCACATTAGTAAAAGTTCAATATTTTAGCATCATAGCCAAAAGCTGTACTCTCTCCGTCGAACGTGGTATTATTTCGGGTATGTAGCTATATTCCCGGCCGGGTCACAGCGCCTGAAGCACGCGAAAGGTATGTTCGAATCATGAATGTACACAGAAAGATCATTGCCCTTGTCGGTCTGGGCATGGTGCTGATCATAACGATAACGCTTGTAGCACTTCAAGACATCAGCGGAGCTCTCTCCCTGACGACGCGGGGCGTTGGCGAACTATTCGCAAAAGATCAGCGGATCGACGCAGTTGAAGCAGGTGTGGGCGTCATGTCGCTCGCTATTCATAACTTCAAGGACACCGGCAATATCTTTTTCCGGGTCACTTACACTGACGCCAATGCACATGTACTAGAGTTTCTTGGACCCCATGCGGAGCTGTTGTATTCACCTGGAGAGACGAAGATCCTCACGCAGCTTGGTGACGATGTTCGGTCCCTGAACCGAGAAGCAGAACAAATTTTCTCACTTGATGATGCCCGCGGCAAGAATCGCCTTGCAGCCTATGCGCTTGTTCGCAGATTTGACGACAAGATCGCATCCGTAGAGCATGATATCGATAGTTATCGTGAGCAGAGCGTACGGGGGATGGCTGAAATCGTCCTCATGCTCAGAGCGAACAGGGCTCGCGTTAATGATTATTTGCTGTTCATACTGCTTGCGTCAGGTACTATACTCCTCTCCTTGGGTATGTATATTCACCGAAAGATATCAATTCCCCTGCGAGATCTCTGGAAGGGCACGACTGAGATCAGCCAGGGCAACCTGGCATATCGGATGCAAATCCAGGGGACAAGCGACATTGGGCAGCTGGCGGAACGCTTTAATGAGATGGCCCAACAGCTGCGACATTCCTACTCGGAGCTGGAGAAAAAGCTGCTCGACCGCACGAACGAACTTGCCGCCATCGATTCCGTCGCTCTCACTCTGAGCCAGTCAGGCAATCTCAGGGACATGCTTGCCAAGTCCCTCGGGCAGATCTTGGACAGCCTTGCCGGGTTAGAGCAGAAAGGCAGCATCTTCCTTTCCGAACCGGATGGCGAAACGATGCGCCTCGTGGCCTCCCGGGGGCTGTCGAAGGATTTCTGCCAGGATGAGGCGACGATCAGGATTGGCGAATGTCTCTGCGGTATCGCGGCGCAGACCGGTGAGATCCGGGTTACAGAGAAAAACTGCGACGACCCCCGCCACTCGCGCTGTCTCGGCTCCGGAGATCATGCCCGCATCAATATTCCAATCAAGTCGCGCGGGATTGTCCTTGGCGTCATTTTCCTATACCCTCGGAATGACTTCACGCTGAAGCCCTCCGATCTCCAGATGCTGGACACGATCGGTGCACAGCTTGGCCTGGCCGTCGAAAATTTGAGGTTTTACGCCGAGGTCAAGGAGTCAAGCGAAAAGTTCTGGGACCTTTTCGAGAATTCACGTGACATCCTTTTTACCATGGACTCCATCGGTACGCTTACGGCCGTGAACAGGGAAGCTGAAAAGTTCAGCGGATACACGAAGAGCGAGCTTATCGGCAAGAGCGTTCTGGTTTTTCTGACGCCTGAGGGCGCAGAGATCGTAAAACGTATGCTGAACGGCGAAGGCCTTACTGCTCGCCAAATGATGGAGTTTGAGGTGATAAAACGGGACAGCAGCCACGCATTCATCGAGCTGAGCGCACGGAGACTCTCAAAAAAACAGCAACCGACTGGATTTCAGGTTTCGGCCCGTGATATGACCGAACAAAAGCTGCTGCGTGAGAAGCTTCTCACGGCAAAACGACTCGGGGCCATCGGCGAAGTTGTCATCACGGTAAGGCATGAGATCAACAACCCTCTCACGACAGTCATCGGCAATGTCGAACTGCTGCTGGAACGCTATGGGGAGCAGGACAACGACCTCAAAATGCGTCTTGAATCCGTACTGAACAGTTCGCTCCGCATTGCAGAGATTGTCAAGAAGCTGCAGGCGATCAAGCAGGATAAGGTCGTGGAATATGTCAAGGGCGTCGCGATGACCGACCTGAAACAGGAGTAGAATGGATTACTATAAAATGGCGACCTCCAATTTACTCTTACGCGCTACATTCGTATTCTTTGCCTCGAAGTTCGTCAAGCCGGTTTGTACATTGCCTTAATCCCTTCCTTTCTTTTCTTCGCACTTTCTCGGGAAGAGGCGGCGTTCGTGGCCCATCTTGTTGGGGCCGTTATTGCGGTAAGAACAAATTAATATTTTCACCTCTCCTTGCCACAAGTTTGAAATTTACTTTATTCATCCTGTTTCTCAGTCTAAACTTTTCCTAGCATGCCGCTCTGTTCTCTGCGGTATAATAAATTTAGTTTTTGACACATCGACAGGGAGGCTATATGCATAAATCTACCGCGATGATGTTCACCCTTGTTCTCCTCTTTGGCACAGCAGGTTGTACGCTGTTCAAGATTTCCGTCGGTGAGGAAGTGCAGCCTTTCACCGAAAAAGTGATCGCCGGCGAGGGGCGCGATAAAATTCTGCTTCTCGATATCTCTGGCTTTATTTCTTCAGCCAGTGAGGGCAGCTCTTTGTTGGGCACTAGAAATAAGCCGGGACTGCTGTCTCAGGTGAGGGAACAATTGGACCGGGCGCGGTCTGACCGCGCTGTAAAAGGGCTCCTGCTCCGGATCAACAGTCCCGGTGGCGGAGTGACCGCATCCGACATGCTCTATCATGAATTGGTAAAATTTAAAAATGATACGGGCGTGAAGGTCCTGGCTCACATCATGGACATAGGAACTTCGGGAGCCTACTACGCGGCCCTCTCAGCAGACCTGATCACGGCCCAGCCGACAGGTGTGACCGGCAGCATCGGCGTGATCATGTACAGTTTCGATGGTACGAGTTTGATGCAGAAAATCGGTCTCCAGGCAGTCGAGATTTCTTCGGGAACCCGAAAGGGCATGGGTTCACCCTTCCGTCCGCTCGTTCCTGAAGAGCGGGCCATTTTTCAAAATGTGATTGACAGTCTTCAGGGACGGTTTGTGAATACCGTTACAGAATCTCGGAAGTTGCCGCTGGAAACGGTGAAAAGTCTTTCTGATGGTCGCATTTTCACGAGTCAGGAAGCGCAGGCAGCAGGTCTCATCGACAGCATCGGTTATCTCGACGACGCCATTGATCAGGTCAAGAATCTAGCACACTTAAAAAAGGCGTCGGTCGTGACCTACATTCGCCCTGGAGAATATCGCTCCAATCTGTACTCGCTAAATCTCATCAACATTGACATGGGCGATGTCATGGGACCCGGAGCGAACTTCCTATATGTTTGGTGGCCTTGACGTCGCGTCATGGAGCAAAGAACTCAAAAACACAACATCGCTTCAAAAGCCATTGCCATGTTCCCGGCGGCCATATCATAGGGACACCGTCATACAGAACCCAATAGATATCGGACGGTCGTGAGAACGGCCGTCTGGTCTTCTTTTGTAGCCCGCGTTGGAGAGGCGTGGTTTTGCTGACCGCTCCTCACGGTCAAAACCAGCGGCCTCTCGCGAAGGTTCGGTAGGCAGGAGTCTCGGCCCTGACGCCGTTAAGGTCTTACTCACAGCGGATAGTTGAGCTGACGATACTGCAGTCATACGCTCTCCATATCTGAAATCCTGACAGTATCTTGAGGTGCAAGACGGACTATTAACGGTAAACATATTCGCAGGTGCAAAAAAGCATACCGAGACGATTGACATGACTGCAACGACTATGCTATGGTTGCGTTCAAGAGAGAGGAGGCACGCATGAGAAAAACGTCAATCCTTCTTGTCGCTTTGATGTCGTTCATGATGACTGATGCTGCACCTGGACATGCGGAGGAAGAACTCTTCGATACCCAGGCGGCAACGCAGCATCTCCATCAGGGCATCACCTATTTGAATGCGAAAAATTTTGATGCTGCCATCAGAGAATTCGAGGACTCCGCGGACATCAATCCTGATGCCGAAGCCTACTACTACCTTGGCTACACCTATTATCTCAAGGGGAGGAAGGGCAATGGGGAAAGTAGGAACAAGTCTCGGGAAAACTTCGAGAGGGCTTACGAAATAGACCCGAGCTTCTCACCGTCGAGGTCTAAGCCCACAGGGGAGGTTCCTGCTCAAGTGAAGCTGCAGGAACAGCCCGCACCACCAATATCACAGGCAACTCCGACACTGTCCAGCCCGGAGTCGTCACAGCAACAACCTGCACAGCCTCCTGACGAAGCGAAATAATGATTTATCCCCCGACAGAACGCTATGCCGGGCTACAAACGGGAATGCAGTGACAACTGTATCACTCCTTACATGCTCGCGCTCTCTCCAAGGATTTTTTTGACACGTCTTTCCAGATCGGAATTATCGCGCACGGCACAGGAGAATCTGGTCCGTTCGTTCGGGGAAATCCACTCTTGGCACGGCTGCCTGCAACGAATGCGCGTCGACACTTAACCATACTTTTTTGGCGGCCACAGATGATACGTACCGGATAAGCCACTAGCCGTCCGAGACAGCTCCAATCGTCAACGTGCAGAAGCTTCTGTGCTCTTTTGATGAGTCGTTAGTATTTCCAACTCGGCATGTAAGTGCAGTGCTTCCTCCCTGTTTTTCCCGCACATATCTGATGTCCTGTAGGAACAGCACACCGCAGGCCGCTCCGGCATACCGTAAATTGCACAGAGGTTGTTTGAGGTCAATTGTATGCACCGGACTCCTGCTGGTTTTCCGTTGGGCATGCCCGGAACATTCGACGAGAGAGAGGGTGCAATGCAACAGGCACCGCATCCGGCGCGGCAGGTAAGCATTTGCGAATCGGGATTTGTATTCATGAGAAAATACGGTCTCTGCCAGGGTTGAACTCCAGGACCACCCACGCAGCGAAATCAAATGATCACAGGACCGTGAGCTTCTGCTTTTTAAATGAGATGAGGCTTTTCATCTGTGCGAGGAGGCTGCCGAATTCCTTGAAATGGAGCGACTGAGCGCCGTCGGAAAGAGCGTGCTCGGGATCGGGATGGATTTCCACCATGACTCCGTGAGCTCCGACGACAATTGCCGCCAGCGCCGTAGGGAGCACAAGATCTCGTTTCCCCGTTGCATGGCTCGGATCGAAAATGATCGGGAGATGGGTCATTTTCCGTACGAGGGGAATAATGGCAAGATCCGCCGTATTCCTCGTCGCGGTTTCGAACGTCCGTATGCCACGCTCGCACAACACGACGTTGGGATTTCCATTAAGCAGAATATATTCTGCTGAGCCGAGCCATTCTTCAATAGTTGCCGAAAGGCCGCGTTTCAGGATCACTGGTTTCTTGATCTTGCCAACCTCGGTCAGCAGGTCGAAGTTCTGCATGTTCCGTGCGCCGATCTGCAATATGTCGACCTTCCCCGCCACGATCTCCACATGTTCGGGACTGACGATCTCGGTCACGACGAGAAGACCGGTTTCTTTTCTCACCTCGTCAAGCAGTTCAAGACCTCCCTCGCGGAGTCCCTGAAAACTATGCGGGCTTGTCCTCGGCTTATAGGCACCGCCGCGCAGCACCGGTACCCCAAGCTTTTTGAGGAACCGAGCGGTCTTCATAAGCTGCTCCCCGCTCTCAACAGCACAGGGGCCAGCGATCGTGAGGAAGGGTGACGTACCACCGACCGTGATCTTTTTCCCGAGGGGTACTACCGTGTCCTTCGGATGGAAGTCACGGCTCACTAGTTTATAAGGCTTGGTAACATGGATAATCTCCTGGATGGCCTTGTTGTCCCGCAGAGCCGAATCGTCGACCCACCCCTGATTGCCGATCACGCCGATGGCCGTCCGCTCGGCTCCGGGAATGGCTACGGGCTTGAAGCCCATCTTGGTGATGGTTTTTTTGATGTTTTCCACGTCCTTAACAGTTGCCGTGTGGTGCAGTACGATTAGCATGCAGGACCTCCCAGAATTACGTGCTCGTTATGGCTAGTCAGGTCCGAACGACGCTTCATGAACGGACATCGAGTACAGGAGAAAACCCCGCCACGATCTTTATTTTTTTTCTCCCCGCTCTCGCTTCCGGCGGACGGTGATGCTCTCTCCGGCGATCCCCCAGTTATCAGTATCGACTTCCTCAATGACCACAACGGTGGTTTGCGGGTTCTTCCCCAGCACTTCCTTTAGCATGGTGGTCACTCCCTGGATTAGCTTCGCCTTCTGTTCCGTTGTGGCGCCTTCCTTGGTTATTTTGATATTTACATAAGGCATACAGACCTCCGGTATCGCGTGATGACCTCATCTCGCCGTCGCTCACAGCGTGCCGCCAATATGCGCCATGGTGAGACCTTTTGTGATCTCGCGTTTGATGTAGACTTTGATCACGTTCTGGTCTTCGCGGCCGATGCGGACGAATTTTATGCCCATGCCCGGTGTTTTCAAGGGGCCTTCACCCCGCTGAAAACTGTAGAGCACCATTCCCTCGACCTTGATCTTCATGTCTTCCAGTAAGATCGTAATCGGGATCTGGAGCCCGACTGGCTT
>DASPQB010000021.1:0-4479 GCA_035625205.1 Nitrospirota bacterium
CCGGGATGATCGCCCTGGTTTTTTTCGTGATCTTTTTCTCGATCTTCGCCGGGTCGATGTGGAAATACTCGTCGATATCCACGAAAACCGGTTTGGCTCCGGCTTGGGTGATCGTCTCGGACGTCGAAATCCAGCTGTTGGCCACCGTGATGACTTCATCTCCGTGGCCGACGCCTAATGCCTTCAAGGCGATGTAGATCGCGTCCGTGCCATTAGCGCAGCTGATGCAGTGCTTTACGCCATGCTTCTGGGCAAAAGCATTTTCAAACGCTTCGACGTTCCGGCCGCCGATAAAAGCTGTATTATCGATGACGTTCTTGATGGCCGCATCGATTTCGGGTTTGAGAGACTGGTATTGGACCCTAAGATCCACAAACGGGACGTTCATGATGAGATGTTCAGATCCTTTCTTCTCGTATTTTCGCCAGTGAAAACTCGAATTTAGGCACTTCTTCCCTTATGTACAAAACAACCTCGGTTCCCTGATTATGGGGAGCCTCGTCTATTTCCTTTTCCTTAGGGTTCCCTGGCTCTTCTATAAAGAGTAACTAAATTAACATTTATTGCATTCCAAAGTCAAGTTATGGCTAGCCGCGCATTTTTCCCCATATGGGAGAATTATTTGGCTGTCGGGGTGAGAAGAGGGGGAGCTCATATGTCCAATTATGATACATTATAACTCTTTGTGGAGACAACGGAGATAGCACCTCTTGGGGGAGCCTTGCCGGGATATTTTCCAACCGGCGACTGCAGCGGGAGAAGGCGCCGGATTAGATGGAAGCGGAACTGTCCTCAAATTCAAACGATAATTCTAATTAGCCTGGGCATTATATGTACCAGATAGGTTTTGGAGAGCAGGCCAAGAGCCCCAGACATCTAATTTCAGGGATGACCAATGTACAGTGACAGGTCAGGATCATAAAGATAGAATTGAACGACGGCCAACCTTATGCTATACAAGAGGCATGGCAATCCGAGTTCCTTGAAGGGGGACTTTGAAAATGAAGAAATGGCTTGTCTTTTGGTTGTGTTTCCTTTTCTTCGGAATGGGGGGGACAGCCTACTATCTGGTAACTCTTTATCAGGAATCTTTAGTTCCGACTAGATGGCTCTTGGAAAATGGCCTATCCCTGGCGGAGAGAGTGGATTTTATCACAGAGGCCTCATCGAAGTCGGATATTCCACTTCCCGAACTCAAAAAATTTGACTTGAAAGCAAAGTTTATTAATCCCATCTACGGAGAAACAACAGAATCTGTCTCATTGGGCTATACAGGAGAACTTACGATTGAAAAGTTGGACAGGAAGAATATTCCAGACAGCTATTTGGCAAATTCTCCACCCGCGGAAGTCTCTTACGAAGTAGAGCTGCAGATTTACTTATTGGACAAAGATGGAATCCAATTGCGGGCTTTAAAACCAGTTCGACACATTGTTTCCTCGGGCAAAACAAATCTCCTCAGGGACGTTCCAACTGACCTCATTCCAGTCACTATTGCCAAACGGACAATGAGCATCGACTTCAAGATTTATGTGAAGAATTGTACTAATTGCCGGAAATAATTGGCGGTGGTATCTTGAGCACGGGCCGGTCAACCGCAATGCCCCGCTCTGAGTTATCCTTTAGTCTTTTCCTTCTGGTTGGTTTTCCAATTCCTCAGCGACATCAACATCCGTTCCCGGGCTAGGAAGCTCAAGCAAGTCTTTTGCTTCTTGCTGAGGCAAGGCTTCGACTTTACGAAGTTTACGTTCCATAACTTTCGTTCGCCGTGCCGTCTCAACGATCGTATCGGTCGCTTTTGAAAGGTGGGTTCTCACTTTATCAAGAACCTCGCCGAATTTCCCAAACTCCGTCTTTACAGCCCCTAAGACATTCCATACCTCATGTGCCTGACTTTCAATAGCCAGCGTCTGAAATCCAATTCTTAAGCTGTTAAGAACAGCTGCAAGAGTCGTGGGGCCAGCGGCGACAATGCGGAACTTCTGCTGAAGATCATCATGCAACCCGGGTTGGCGCAGGATTTCTGCATAAAGCCCTTCGGTAGGAAGGAACATGATGGCAAAATCCGTGGTGTCAGGAGGGCTTATGTATTTATCATGAATATCTTTGGCAGACTTTAAAACGGCAGTTATAAGATTTTCAGTAGCTGCCTTAACGGCGTCCAAGTCAGCGCGTGTCGACGCTTCCAGGAGACGCTCATAATCTTCCTTGGGGAACTTTGAATCGATAGGCAGCCACACAGGTTGCCCTGGAGTTTCGCCTTTTCCGGGCAACTTAATGGCAAATTCAACTCGTTCGGAATCCTTCTTGATAGCAACATTCTTCTCAAATTGGCCAGGATTAAGAATCTGACTTAGGATGGCCTCAAGCTGGTACTCTCCCCAAGTTCCCCGCTCACGGACGTTAATTAATACGCGTTTGAGATCTCCGACATCGCTAGCAAGAGACTGCATTTCACCAAGGCCCCTCTGAACTGCCTCCAGATTCTTGCTGACAAGCTGGAATGATTCGCCTAGCCTTTTTTCAAGAGTATTATGTAATTTCTCATCCACGGTCTGTCGCATTTCTTCGAGCTTTTTATCAATGCTCTCTTGGATCATTCGGAAATCCTGGGCAAGGGAATCACGCGCCTTCTCTTGCTCTTGCGAATGGCCCTTTTCAAGGCCAGAAAGAGCTAACACGACGTCGGCTAGATATTTTCTTTGTTCTGCTAGTCCCTCGTTCAATGTCTTTCTGATGTCGCCACCTCGCCGCTCCTGAGCTTCTTCGTTGAAGCCGAACCTTTCTTCAGTCGTTTTCCTGATTATGTCTAACCTATTCTCCGTAGCCTGGGTTAGATGACTTAGGAGTTTTTTCTGCTCCTCGCCCATCGTGCTTAGCGTATTGGATAGGACTTCACTAGCCTTGGCTTGCCACGCATATAGCTCTTCTCGCAACTCTCGCGCCTGCCTGGCCGCTTCTTCACGATTAGCTCGAAATTCCTCATGTTGGGCTTGGCCGAGACTTGTGTCCTTTGGCTTTGGGCGACGGATTATAAGAATTGCTATCGATATCAACGATATAAGAACTACGCCCAATATTATATAAACGGGGATATCTAACATGACCATTTCCTTTCCAACTTATGCCCTCATCTTCTTTGTTAGAGGCAAGTTGCCTTACTTACTGCATTAGTAAGTGTGTTCAAGCTTTTCTATAATGGGCATGCGCTCCTCATCTTGTCGTCCCTCCATCTTAATTTAATCCTGTAAATGTCTGACCTACGCCTCTCAGGATACCACCTCTAAAGTGAGATTTCCAGCCCATTTTGCCTTCAACGCAGGCGGCCGATTGACCCGCCCCGTAAGAATCGGTCAAGGTCTAAAGAGAGGAAACCCGGGGGTGAACATTCCCGGTCCTATGTGCTAACTCGGGGCGTATTAGGGGGCCCCTCTTTCCACTTCGGACTCTTGAATTCGAGCGCCCAAACATAAGACAACGCCTAAGGCGTTTGGTGCGAACATCATTTTCGGACTTGGAAAAGAGGGTTATCTGGATCCAATAATCGATTAGCCATAATCACCTCAAATTGCCTTCCCTATTCCCCTTTGGGGGTGAGCGTCGTCATCGCAGCAGCGTCGACTCATACCCATAGGAAACGATGTTTGACCTTGCATCGCAATTCTCGACGCCCCATGTCCGGGGGGAGGAGGCAACGATGACAAAATATCAGGGTTGTTCACGCAAGCGCTTGAGTATGTTTTGTTTAATATTGTCGGTGGCGACCTGCATTCTGGCCTTGCCTATTCAGACCAAAGCCCAAACTTCGTTCGCCGGCCTTAATTATCTATTTAAGAAAAACGCGCCGAGCTCAACGCACGTTTCGTTTGCTTATAGCCCCACGCATCCCCAGGCCGGACAGCTCGTGCAGTTTTCCAGCAGTTCCAATACCGCTCTAACCTCATGGAGCTGGAACTTCGGTGACGGGACGATTTCATCCGATCAAAATCCGAGCCACACCTTTATATTTACAGGGTTCTATAGAGTGACTTTGACAGCGGGCGGAAGCTCTGGATCAAAGAGCCTCAGCCAAACGATCTCCGTAATGGGCGTGAGCCAAAAGACCTCCACGACAACGGCTACCGCTCCCGTTGCCTCATTCACCTACAGCCCGGCTTCTCCTATCGCGGGCCAAGCCGTCCAGTTTACGGACACGTCGACAGGGTCTCCAACATCCTGGCAATGGAACTTCGGCGACGGCGCCACCTCGACCGTCCAGAACCCAAGCCATGCTTTTGCGTCGGCAGCGTCCTATACGGTAACCTTGACGGCGACAAACGGCGCGGGATCGAAGAGCACAAGTCAAACGGTTGTCGTAAGTCCCGCGCTCGCCGCATCCTTTACCTACAGCCCGGCTTCACCTGTCGCGGGCCAAGCCGTCCAGTTTACGGACACGTCGACAGGGTCTCCAACATCCTGGCAATGGAACTTCGGCGACGG
>DASPQB010000022.1:0-11420 GCA_035625205.1 Nitrospirota bacterium
TGTTCCACCGGCACTCTCTCTAAACAGTACTATAACTTCGTAATCTTTGCAAGAGGGCAGCAAAAAAATCGGTGCACAGACCGCGGCTGCATGATCACGGGTTAACAACCAACGACTATCGTTCAATGTTACCGCAGGCTGTGTACTTTGCTATAATCGACCACTCTGTCAATTTCCTTCCTCATCTCCTCTTTCCTACTCCCCTCCATACCAAATGGCTCGTCCCGCAGGTTCCTTCCGGCTAAATCGGCATCAGGATACCGTTGCCGGAAAAGGGCAGGGATCTCGGCCGGAGCAGTCGCATCGTTCATGATAGCCCACGCCAGTGTCCATGCCCGTGCCACGTTCGCGATGTCGTAGCCTCCGCCTCCAAGTGCTACCCATTTGGGCGCCATGGCCTTGATCATCGCGACTACGTGGCAGAACCCGTTCGTCGTAACATTCAAATGAGCAAGCGGATCACTCCTGAACGTATCAACCCCGAGCTGGCTCACGATGATGTCTGGCCTGAAGATGTCCATAAGAGCGGGAACGACTTCGCGAAACGCATGGACAAAAAGTTCATCGTCAGTCTCCGGCGGCAGGGGAATGTTCACGCTGTATCCCGTGCCCGCTCCCGAGCCAATCTCATACTCGAACCCCGATCCCGGGAAAAGCGCTTGCCCGGTTTCATGGAGCGAAATGGTCAGGACCTTGTCGGAGCTGAAGAACGCTTCCTGCACGCCGTCGCCGTGATGGGCGTCGATATCGACGTAGGCCACTTTCCTCCCCCTCTTGACCAGGGCCTGGATGACGATCACGGGATCGTTGATGTAACAGAACCCCGAAGCGCGGCCTGCCCTGGCATGGTGAAGTCCGCCGGAAATATTGAAGGCAACCTCCGCCTCGCCGCTGTCAACGAGGTCTGCAGCCTTGAGTGAAGCGCCGGCAACGAGCAGCGACCAGTCGAGCATGCCGGCGAATATTGGATTATCGCCCGGGCCGAGGCCGAACAATGCGGCGCCGGCATAATCTTTCCCGCTGTTCGATGCCTTCAGCATATTGAGGTATTCCGCTGTATGAAATGTCAGCAGGTCTTCAACCCGCGCCGGATGAGGTTTGATCAGCCGGGGATCCGAGGGGGCGAGCAGGCCGCAGGCCTTGATCAGTTCATAGGTGAGCTTCAATCGGAACGGCTTTAACGGGTGGGTAGACCCGTAATCGAAGCGTGCGAAGTCATCAGAGTATATAAAGGCCGCTTTCATGGTATCCGAGAAACTTCCAAGTGTACCTTACTATAGAATCAAATTTCCCCTCGAATAGCAAGTGTTTTTTTTGGCGTTGTCATACCTACTTTATCAACCACATCTTTTAAATTGCCGCCACCGGGCTCACAAATAAAAAAGGCCGGCAAAGTGTAACTTCGCCGGCCTCGCTGTTTTCCTCGTGAAAGGAAAGTTTGTCATTAATACATGCCACCCATGCCGCCCATGCCGCCCATGCCGCCGGGCATCGGGGGCATACCCGCACCCTTCTCTTCGGGCAGCTCGGTGATCATCACTTCCGTGGTCAGCATGAGGCTCGCAACCGACGCCGCGTTTTGAAGCGCGGAACGGGTCACCTTGGTCGGGTCGATGATACCGGCCTGAAGCATGTCTACATACTCTTCCTTCTGCGCATCAAATCCGTAGTTCATCTTGTCGGAGGATTTCACTTTATCCACGACCACCGAAGGCTCAATACCGGCATTGTTCACAATCTGTCGGATCGGTTCTTCAAGTGACTTCTTCACGATGTTGACGCCGATCTGCTCGTCGCCGGTAAGCTTCATCTTGTCGAGCACCGGGATGCAGCGGAGCAATGCGACGCCGCCACCTGCCACGATGCCTTCCTCCATGGCCGCCCGGGTAGCATGCAGCGCGTCCTCGACGCGAGCCTTTTTCTCTTTCATCTCGGTCTCGGTGGCGGCACCGACGTTGATGACTGCAACTCCGCCCACGATCTTGGCGAGCCGCTCCTGGAGCTTCTCTTTATCGTAATCCGAGGTCGTTTCGGCGACTTGGGCCTTGATCTGTTTTACGCGGCCCTGGATGTTCTTCGTATCGCCTGCACCTTCGACGATCGTCGTGTTATCCTTGTCAACGGTGATCTTCTTTGCGCGGCCGAGGTCCGTGATCTTCACGTTCTCAAGTTTGAGCCCGATGTCCTCGGAGATGACCTGGCCGCCAGTCAGGATTGCGATGTCTTCGAGCATTGCCTTGCGGCGGTCACCGAAGCCCGGTGCCTTGACAGCGCAGACTTGGAGCGTCCCTCTGAGTTTGTTGACCACCAAGGTCGCGAGGGCCTCTCCCTCAACGTCCTCGGCGATGATCACCATGGGCGCGCCCATCTTGGCTGTCTGTTCGAGGATCGGGAGCAGGTCCTTCATGCTCGAGATCTTTTTCTCAGACAGCAGAATGTAGGCGTTTTCGAGAACGGCCTCCATCTTTTCTGCGTTGGTCACGAAGTAGGGAGAGATGTAACCGCGGTCGAACTGCATACCTTCGACCACATCGAGGCTGGTGTTCATGCTCTTTGCCTCTTCCACCGTGATGACGCCGTCTTTGCCGACTTTGTCAACGGCCTCGGCGATCAGGTTGCCGATGGTGGGGTCGCTATTCGCCGAGATGCTGCCGACCTGGGAAATTTCCTTCTTTTCATTGACCGGCTTGGAGTTCTTCTTGAGGTTTTCGATGACCGCTTCAACGGCCTTCTCAATGCCCCGCTTCAGGTCCATGGGGTTGGCGCCAGCGGTCACGTTCTTAATGCCTTCGCGGTAGATGGCCTGGGCCAGCACCGTCGCGGTTGTGGTGCCGTCGCCGGCCACGTCCGAGGTCTTAGACGCCACTTCGCGCACGAGCTGGGCGCCCATGTTCTCATAGGAGTCCTTCAGCTCAACTTCCTTTGCAACGGTCACACCGTCTTTCGTAATGGTCGGTGCGCCAAATTTTTTGTCAATCATGACGTTGCGGCCCTTCGGACCGAGCGTCGCCTTCACGGCATCAGTAAGGACGTTCACGCCCTTCAGGATCGCCGCACGTGCATCCTGATCAAACATAAGCTGCTTTGCCATATTTTTTCCTCCTAGAAATTCTTCGGTATCGTTGATTGTGATTTAATAACCGGATATATCGAGAGACTTAGCTCAGGACTCCCAGCACGTCTTCCTCTTTTACGATGAGATACTCAACATTGTCGATGTTAATCTTCGAACCTGAGTAACGGTCGAATAGAATCTTGTCTCCGACTTTTAGGGACTTCACCTCGTCTCCAACCGCCTGCACTTGTCCGCTCTGCGGCTTCTCCTTTGCAGTGTCGGGGATATAAAGACCTCCTGCAGTCTTCTCCAACTCTGCCGTATAGCTTACGAACACCCGGTCCTTCAATGGTTTGAATTTAACGCTCATATTGCTCGACTCCTTTCTTGGAAGTATTAACGTTATTATACCAGATAATTAGCACTCGTTTAAGGCGAGTGCTAATATATTTCCGGGTAAGGAAAAAAGCAAACATTGAATTTAGCTAAATTATACTGAATTAATGATTTTTTACCAAATATCAGCAGAAATCTTCATTTATCTGATTTTTTTACAATAATAATTATAAAAAAAATAAAAGCAGGACAAAACATCCTGCTTTTTCAATTACTTAAAAGAAATTACTATTTTCGTCCATTATTTATTTATCTTTTTTCACTGTGGTTGTTATTTCCTTGAACACATCATCTGCCATGACAGCCGGATTTAGTATCGCGATCGCTTTCTGGAGCTGGACATCGTCTTTGTCATCCTTCGGCACAGTTTCCATGGTGAAATCTTCTTCGCTCTCAGGTTGCGGTACAATTTTCTTCTTGTCCTCTTTGACGGTGTCGTTCTTCAGGTGATGCTCGAGGTCTTTTTCGCGCACAACGACATGCACCGGTTCGCCTTCCTTCGCTTCCTTGATTGTCGGCAGTTTTACTTCCACGTCAGGAGTAATACCAACGTTCTGGATCGACCTACCACTCGGCGTATAGTACTTGGCTGTTGTCAGCCGGAGTCCGCCGCCGCTTTCCAGCGGGAACACCGTCTGGACCGAACCCTTGCCGAAAGTCTGCGTCCCGACGATCAGGGCACGTTTTGAATCTTGGAGCGCACCGGCAACGATTTCTGACGCGCTGGCACTGCCGGTATTCACAAGCACCACGATCGGATACGTCCTCGAGATATCAGAGCCCGTAGTCAGGAAGTCCTTGCGGTCATTGGCCTGCCTCCCCTGCAGGTACACGACGAGCTTGTCTTTGGGCATAAACTTGCTGCTCACATCAACCGACGCGTCGAGAAGTCCACCCGGATCATTCCGCAAGTCTATGACCAATTTTTTCATACCCTTGGATTCCAGATTTTTCAAGGACTTTTCCAATTCGTCCGTAGTCTGTCCCTGGAATTGTATGATCTTTACATATCCAATATTATTATCCAGCATCCTGGACTTGACGCTGACGACCTTGATGACGTCGCGGACAATTTTGTATTCTTTCGGCTTATCCCATCCTTCTCTATAAATCAAAAGCCGAACCGACGTACCTTTTGGGCCGCGCATGGTGTCCACGGCCTGCTCGATAGTCATGTCCTTGGTCCATTCGTCATTGATCTTCATGATCTTGTCACCGGCCGCGAGTCCCGCCCGATAGCCGGGAGTGTCCTCAATCGGCGCGATGATGGTGAGCTGCTGGTTCTTGACCCCGATCTGAATGCCGACACCGGTGAACTCACCCCGGATGTCCATGCTCATCTCTTTGAACTGTTTTTCGTTCATATACGATGAGTGGGGGTCAAGGTTCGAGACCATCCCGCGGATGGCCCCCTGGATAAGGTCCTTCGTATCGGGCACTTCGACGTAGTTTCGTTTAATCAGCTCCATCGCTTGCGTGAAGGCCTTTAGATCTTCATAGGTGTCTGGCTTGGCCTGGACCATCTGCTGACCAATCAAAACTCCCGCCAGCAGGATCACTACCGCAGCGATTAAAAATTTTTTCTTGTTAATTCGTATCATGGTATCATCCTCCAAATCGTTCTGCATAATAACGCTCCTCAAATTATCTCAGCAGAATTTTACATAATCATCATGTGGGAAAATATCATAGCAGCATAAAAAAAGCAAAGAAGTTTTTTCCCCTCTGGTTTCACGCGCCGCCGTCACTTCTTTGTAAGCCTCGTGAGCGGGTCTTCCGCTTCGCCGTTCCTTCGGATTTCAAAGTACAACTTCGCTCCCCTGAAGCTCCCGGTTTCACCTGCTAGACCGATGACCTGGCCTTTACTGACCCGTACCCCCTTGCTCGAGTCAAGTTGTGAAAGGTTTCCGTAGAGTGTATAGAAACCATTTCCATGGTCCAGGATGATGAGCTTGCCGTATCCCTTGTACCAATCCGCAAAGACGACCTCTCCATCACTCACCGCCCGAACAGGCTGACCTTCCCGCGCCTCGATCTCGATGCCCCTTCGGAACACCATCGTGCCGAACTGCGGGTGGCGCTGCAGTCCGAATCGGGTGAGCACCTGCCCCTCCAGGGGCCACGGAAGCCTCCCCTTCTCAGTGCCCGACGTTTTGCTTTCCCATTGTGCAGGAGATTGGGCCGCGTTCGTGGACCTGCGCTCAACTTCGTCTTTCCTGATCATGGCCCAGAGGCTTGCCGAAGATTCTTCGAGCTCATGCAGCGTCTCTTCGTAAAGGCCCTTTTCCTGCCGGACGTGCGCAAGGATCATTGTTTTTTGACGACGCTTTGTCTCCAGCACTGCCTTCTGGGATTCAACAACTCGATTGCGGCTCAGGATCTCTTCTTTCTTATCGATAATTTCCTTCTGGTACGCCGCCAGGCGGTCAAGGGAGCTGCCGTATTCCCGCATCATCTCGCGGTCTCGTTCCGCAATCAGGGCCAGATATTTGGCCTCCTTGACTGCAATACCCGGATTTTCCAAGGCTATCGTCATCACGGCCCCGCCGCGCTGCATCTTGTATAGCGCTCGCAGCCGCTGTCCGTAGAGCCGCTTCAGCCCAGCAAGTTCCCGACTCAGCTCCGAACTCTTCGCTTCAATGCCTTGAAGGGCCGTCTCGGCGTTCCGCAGTCGTCTCTGCTGATCGACAAGCTCAGCGCTCCCTGCTTGAATATCCCGGTCAATTTTGTCAAGGTCGACAAGAACGGACCGCTCTTTCCGCTTGACCTGTCCGAGCTCTTTCTTTTTCTCCTGCATCTCTTGATTGATGCGCCGGAGCTCCCGTTCAGAGTCCGATGAAGTGTCCGCACCCTGCACGGATGATTCACTCATGCAGATGAAAAAGACCAGGAGCACTGTGCAATGTAAAAAATAAGAACGTGTCCTCATCTTGCCTTCGGTATTTGCTTTTTTTTATACCTCATGGCTATGAATCGATCTCTATCGGATAACCGCAGCAGTGCGCGCTGACCGCACTGCGCCGCAAATCCATGCCGGGCTGCCTCGTTATTCAAGGAACTTGTTCACCGAAACAAACGCTCCGATCAGGCCGAGCAGGCCACTACCCATAACCATATATGCTACCACTGAAGGCGGCAGAAAGTCCAGCATCTTGAACCGGGAGAGCAAATATTGAACCTCCGGAGGCAATACATAATAGAGCGCCGCGAGGATGCCGACAGCGAGCGCAGAGCCGAGCATGGCGAGCATCATTCCTTCGATGAGGAACGGCCCCTGGATAAACCCCTTCGTGGCCCCGATCCACCGCATGAGCTCAATTTCCTGACCACGGGAGTACAGCGCCAGCCGGACCGAATTGGAAATGATGAACACAACGGACACACCGAGCAGGATGGCGAGAACCACCCCTCCGTAGGTGAGCAGTTTGTACAGCTGGGAAACCATCTCCGCTCCCTGCTTGCCATACGAGACATCCTCCACTCCCGGATAACCGGAAATTTTCTTTGCCATCCTTTCAAGCCGGTCGGCCTCCGCATAACCGCGGTCGATGGTGAGTTCGAAAGAATCGGGGAGGGGGTTCTCCCCTAGTCCCTGCAGAAGCGACTCCTGTCCTTTTAATTCTTTTTTAAACAGTTCGAGAGCATCTGTTTTGGACAGGGATAGAACCTTTTTAACGCCTGCTTCAGCATTGAGCCTTCCCAGCAGAAATTCCTTCTCATGGTCCGAAAGCCCGTCCTTCAGGTAGACCGACATCTCGAACCGGTCTCCTATGGTTTGGACCGCTGACTGAACGTTGAAAAAAACGATCAGAAAAAAGCCGATAATAAGCATGGCCATGCTGATCGTGCCCACGGCGAGAATGTTCACCAGGCTGTTCGCTCTCAATCCGCGAAATGCCTCTGCGATATAGTAGAAAGAACCATACCCTCTCACGGTTTGCCCTCTGTCGATTTCATATCCGATGCAAGAGCGCTGGGCCTCATTTCCAGGGTTGATGAAGGAGTGCTGAGGTGCAGCCTGCCTTCCTCAAGGACTCTGCCACGTTCCATGGTAATGATTCTGCGCTGCATCTTGCGCACCATTTCCAGGTCATGGGTAGCCACGAGCACCGTGGTACCCTTCATGTTGATATCGCGGAATAGGCTGAACATCTCTTGTGCGCTCTGGGAGTCGAGATTCCCGGTGGGTTCGTCTGCCAGCAGCACCTGAGGCTCATTGACAAGTGCGCGGGCCACGGCAACTTTCTGCTGCTCACCTCCTGAAAGCTTCGGCGGCGTGAGGTGCCGTTTTCCCTCCATGCCGACTTTCTTGAGCACGAGGAACGCCCGTCGCTCTATTTCTCCCGAGGGTGTACCCACGACCTTAAGAGCGAGTGCGATATTTTCGAATATAGTTTTATGTGCCAGGAGCTTGTAATCTTGGAACACGAATCCCATGTTTCGCCGGAGGTAGGGTATCGTCGAGGGCTTGATCCGAAAGGTGTTGACGCCCTGTATGATGATTTGCCCTTCATCAGCATGCTCGGCGCAGAAGAGGATCTTGAGGAGCGTCGTCTTGCCTGCACCGCTTGGGCCGGTGACGAATACGAATTCTCCCTTGTCGATGCTAAAACTTACATCGCAGAGAGCCGGAACGCCTTCATATTTTTTCGTAACCCGGTAGAGCTGGATCATTGAAATGCAAACCTAATGGCTATCACGGAGGGACAAGGACCGGTGCGGATACGATTTTTTCTCTGCAGCTCCGCTATCCTGACTCTACAATCATCTGAACCAGGGGGTGCCTCCATGATATGAAATAGCCTCTTTATTTCTTTTTCCTCACTACTTCCTTTACCGCGGAAGAGATATCGTTCGCAGACATGCCGTAGTGCTTCAAAAGCCCTTCCTGGTCGCCGGAGGTCCCGAACGTGTCCTTCACGCCGATCCGGACGAGGGGGACCGGAGCGGACTCTGCAAGCACCTCCGCCACTGCGCCGCCCAGCCCGCCAATGATCGAGTGCTCCTCTGCGGTAACGATGGCACCGCAATGCTTTGCCGCCGCGATAATGGCATCGGCATCGATTGGCTTGATCGTGGACATGTTGATTACGCCCGCATCAATTCCATCGCTCTTTAGGATATCCCTCGCCTTGAGCGCCTCGGCAACCATCAGGCCCGTTGCAATGATCGCTGCATCCTTGCCCGCGCTGAACACGTGGGCCTTGCCGATCTTGAACTTATAGTCCTCACCGAAGAGTGTCGGCACCTTGTTTCTGCCGACACGCACATAGCAGGGCCCTTTGTGCTCTGCCACGGCCTCAATCGCCTGGAGTGTTTCCGGCCCGTCTGCCGGGACGATCACGGTCATGTGCGGAAGCACCCGCATCAGTGCGATATCCTCGACGGACTGGTGTGAGCCGCCGTCCTCGCCCACAGTGATCCCGGCGTGGCTCGCCACGATCTTCACATTCAAGTTGGGATAGCATACCGACTGCCGCACCTGTTCCCAGGCCCTGCCCGTGGCGAACACCGCAAAGGTGCTTGCAAAAGGCAGCTTACCGGCAATGGAAAGCCCGGCGGCCGTGCCGATCATGTCCTGCTCGGCAATGCCTACATTGAAAAATCTTTCCGGATACGCCTTTGCGAATTTTCCGGTCTTGGTCGATCCTGACAGGTCAGCATCGAGCACCACCACGTCGTTCCTTTTTTTCCCGAGGATGACCAGCGCATCCCCGTATGCATCTCGCGTTGCCATCTTTGTCACAGTTCCCCCCTAATTCGAATGCAGCATGCGGATTGAGAAGTTCCATGCTGTCCGTGATTTACCCCGCATTGTTTCTATTTGCACATCGTCTCTTGGGCCAGTTCCTTCAGGGCCGTTTCACACTCTTCCTTCGACGGCGTGGTGCCATGGAATTCGACCTTGCCTTCGAAGACTTTAGACCCCTTGCCTTTGATCGTACGGCAAACGACCATGGTCGGTTTACCCTTAACCGTTTCAGCGCTGTCGAGTGCCGTCGTAAGCTTCGCCATGTCATGGCCGTCGACGTCGATGACCTCCCAGCCGAAGGCTCGCCATTTGTCCGTGATCGGCTCCACGCCCATCACCTTGGCAACTGGTCCGTCTATCTGGAGGCCGTTATTGTCCACGAGGGCACAGAGATTGTCGAGCTTGTAATGAGCCGCGGTCATGGCCGCTTCCCAGATCTGCCCTTCCTGCAGTTCACCGTCGCCGAGCAGCACATAGACCCGGTTCGTCGTTTTATCGAGTTTGTGCCCGAGCGCGATGCCGTTCGCGACAGACAAGCCCTGGCCGAGTGATCCCGTGGAGATCTCGACACCGGGGAGATACTTGCTATCCGGGTGGCCTTGGAGCCGCGAACCAAGTTTTCGAAGTGTGCAGAGTTCCGCCTGTTCGATGAACCCCGCGTGCGCCAGCACCGTGTACAGGAGTGGCGCAGCATGGCCTTTTGAGAGGATGAAGTGATCGCGTCCCTTCCAGTCCGGTTTTTTCGCATCATACTTCATTTTATAAAAATACAGCGCCGTCGCGATGTCGGCGGAGGACAGGCTGCCTCCTGTATGACCGGATCCACAATCGGTCAGCATCTTCAGGATGTCGACCCGGATCTTCCGAGCTTTTTCTTTTAATGCCTTCAACTGATCTTCCGTGACCACCATACGGCAATCCTCCCCTAACCTATGGTATTTTTCTCAATCAAGAACCCCGCGTCAAAGGGGTCGTCCGGTAATTCGCATTTTATTAATGTGGCGAACATGAGTTCAACTAGGGATGAGGCCAAACAGCACAAACAGGCAATTGCGGACATCCTGCAAGGACGTGGGGCAAACTGATATGTTTTCCTTAGCGAATAACTGATCATCGACAACATCGTTCCCTATGGAGCGAGGTAAAATTCAAATAATGCCTGGCGTCTCAAGACAACAACGTATATCCTCGTATCCCGCAAAACCCGACGGTGGTTCCTACCAAGGGAGAAAACGAGTGCAGTCGAATTCCGCCGAATGAAATACCATCACAAGAATTCACTTCCGCTCCTTCTGATCTTTCTGCTCCTGTGCAAGAAAATCAAGGATGATATCGTCGAGGCTCTTTTCCTTCAGATCATCTCTTGCCTCAGCAGATTCAGCGGGTATAGGAGCGGGCGATTCCTTCGCCGGAACGGCCTTCGCCTCGGAAGCGTCCTTCGGGGCCTCTGCGGACTGGTAGGTGGCCTCGTGAGGGGCGTTGCCGAGGTCCAGCTTGCCCTTCATCAGGTCGCGGATCATCTGCTTGTGCTGCTCCATCATCAGTTCGCGCACTACCTCATCGAGACAGTCTGCTTTGAGGATATCGGCATAGCTGGTCTTGCGGGAAGCGAGAATCGCGCCCTGATGGTAGAGAAGAGAGGTTATGTACGGGCTGCTCATACCGCCGTCTTCAGTCTGGCAATGATACACTTTGCCCTGAAATTTGAAGTCGGTGTTATAGCCGGTAAGCATAGATAGGTATTATACAAACCAAAGCAGGAAGATGCAAGCCTTTTTACTTGACAGAGAATGGACGTTAGTGTAATTTTGACTCCGTGCCGGCGTGGTGAAATTGGTAGACGCAGAGGACTCAAAATCCTCCGGGGGCAACTCCATGTCGGTTCGATTCCGACCGCCGGCACCATTCTTTTTCAACCACTTCCGGTAAGTCTTTCTTCTTTTCCAACATCTCTCGCGTAGGCTGTACGGCAACCGGAAGACCGGCGGGCGACCAGCACAGTATTGCTGCGTATACCTAGCGTGGCGATGCGCCTTGTTAGAGGGATCGTGATCCATGTGGGGAAGGCGGGAACTAACTCATTCGGCCGTATCCGGCCATTTCTCCAGAATAGTGCCTTTCTCGTCGAACTTGCAGGCCAGCACGAAGGGATCGTGGTAGAATGTAAACCACGCTTTCTCTTCGATGCCTCTTTTTTCCCAGAGTTCTTTCGCGGCG